>NZ_JAVREJ010000008.1:0-235545 GCF_031845345.1 Pseudonocardia charpentierae
ATGCGTCGAGGACTTCGAGCAGGGCAGACTGATCCAGGGCCATCGCGTGGCACCTCTCTACGAGATCCTTGGTCGGTTCACGCAGAGACTCACGCGGTGGCCCCTCCCACGTGCTCAGGCACGCCGGGACAGGCCCCGGACTTACACCACCAGCCGGGACGCGACCCAGCGGACCGTTGCGAGTCTTCGATCATTCGCCGGTTGCGCCGACACGGGGGTGACTGTTGGCCCTGCGGTGCAGGCCGGTGACGCTACGTTGCCGCTGAGGGGGCGGTGCTTGGGCTGCTGGCGGACGATCAACGGGAACAGGGTCTACATCGAGAAGTGTTTGAGCCGTGGAAGGCGGCTGTCCTGGTGACCGTGACACTCGCTGTGGGCGGAGGCACGGCCGCCCGTGCGAGCTCCGTAGTGAGTGGCTCCGGTGTCTCGGTCAGCACCGACGTCGGGGTGCGGTCAATGTCAAAGCCCGTGATCGTAACTCTCGTTCGGTGGTGAGGCGGCTAGAACGAAGCGGCCTCCGCATCCGAAGTCGAGTCGAAAGGGCCGACGCCGACTGCGCAGCAGGGGGTCGGCAAAGTCGTGGAACGCTGCTGTGACCTGCACGGGCGAACGCCGAAGGTGGCGGTGGAGTAGGGCGGGCACGGTTCGCTCGCTGATCATGGCGGTTCTCACGCCAGCCCTGATCAGCCGAAGCGAGAACCGTGTGGTGTTCCAAAACGCCGCACATACCGCGACCAGCGATGATTGATGATCGCCAGTTCCCCGGCATGATCTCCGTCGTGTGGCTCCGGCTGCTATACCTGATCTTCCAACAACACACGTCGCCGGGATCACCGCACACCCCACCAGGGCGTGGGTGGGGGCCGGTGCGCGTTGTCATGCTCGAGGTCGCGTGACGTGGCCGAGTTTTCGGCACCCACACGGTCGCTGCGGAGGCTATCGGGAGGACACGAGCGGGTCGCCGGCCTTGCAGACTCATCGCCAGGCTTTCCATGATGAGAGCGAGCTTCACTGCAGCTCGGCGTGCGCGCAGGCCGGGAGGCGACCGGTCGGCGGGGTACTGGTGGGATCGGACAGTCCTCAACTGCCCGGCAGGGGCCGCGCAGGCGAGCCGCATGCTGGCCCAGGCGTAAGACCGAGGCTAGATTGTAAGTGCTACGAGCGGTCGCAGGAGTTCCCGCAGTAGTAGCGCAGGGGGTGCATCATGGCCCGTTATCTCGTGGTGGCTCACGAGACGGTGAGCAATCCCAAGCTGGTCGAAAAGCTCAAGGAGATTGCGAAGCAGGACGACACCGCCGAGTTCGTCCTGCTCGTTCCCGCCAGCCCCGTGCGACACCTGCTGTTGTGGAAGACCGACACCGCCACCGAGCAAGAAGCGGCCGAGCACCGGCAGGCCGAGGGACGCGAGGCGTTCATCCAGGCCGGAGTCAACCTGGTGGCGACAAGAATCGGCGCGGAGTCACCCGTCGACGCCATCGACCAGGAGCTTCGGGAGAACCCGGGCTACACCGGGTTGGTCATCTCCACGCTGCCCAAGGAGCACTCCCGCTGGCTGCGCCTCGACCTCCCACAGGTGACGAAGCAGAAGCATCAGCTGCCTGTCCACCACGTCGAGGCGACGCCCAACCAGCTGCGGGCCTGGCTTGCTGGCGGGATAGACGACGGAGTGCTTAAGTAAAGTGCTGGCACACCCCAATCCCACAGCCACACCGAACCCCGTAAGCAGCAGCGCGGCCCCGGCGGGGCCAGCACCCGACGGATAGCCGGGCGTCGACGCCACCACCGCCCTGCTCTTCGTCCGCCACGGCGCCGGAGGCTATTGCGGGGTTCTGCCAGCGCTGGTAGGCCGGTTGCAGGTCGCCTACGAGCAGCTCAAGGCAGGGTTGCGGCGCTTCGCCGACGTTCCGGGCGCCACGGGGTGGCGCAAGGAGGCCCGGCAGGCGGCGCGGGCGATCCCGCCCAACACGACCGAGACCCGAATCGTGGTAACCGGGACTACCAGGCCGGGCGCCACTTCCTGCGCATGCGGGCCAGCGAGCACGCCGACGTCGAGATCCGGGTGTTGGCGATCGAGGTGCTGCGCCTGTGGGTTCCAGAAGTCGGTCTGAGCCCTCGTGTTTCGCAGTCTTTGTTGATCATTTCCCGGCGGCGGCCCAGGCGGCGAGGACGGCCCTTTTCTTGTGGGGTGGCCTGCTGGCGTTCTCCGACAATCGCCAGGACGCGTGTCAGGTGCCACAACTCGGCCATGGCGCCTAATCAGCGGTTTCAGGCCGCGGCCTCGTACTCGTTGATCAAGCCGCCGAGGATCGGCCGCCGCCGGATCGTGCCGCCCTATATGTGCCCTAAAAACGATCACTGATCCTGTTTACGCTGCTCAAGGCGTTGGCGCGGACGAGTCGGCCTGTAAGCCGGATCCTGTTCCCGGGCGCCTCACGGCGCTCCGTTCGGCGACCATCCATCTCGGCCTGCCGTCGCCGACAGGCTCTTGCGGTCCACCCGCAGGCTCGGGCGGGCCGCCCTCGAACGCCTGCGCAGTCACGCGGCTCGCGCCGTGCGACCTTTCGACCTTGCTCCAGGTGGGGTTTACCGAGCCACCCCGGTCACCCGGGGTGCTGGTGGTCTCTTACACCACCGTTTCACCCTTACCCCGCGCTGGATGCGCGGGGCGGTCTGTTCTCTGTGGCACTGTCCCGCGGGTCGCCCCGGGTTGCCGTTGACAACCACCCTGCCCTGCGGAGTCCGGACTTTCCTCGGCGGCAGCCCGGAGGCTGCCGACGCGGCCGCCCGGCCGACTCGTCCGCGGGATCGACTCTACCGAGCTCCTCCGACGGCCGCCCGCAGGAGGTGATCGACGATCCGGTGACATGAGGTGCACCGGCGAAGCTCATGTCACCAAACCGCCGATCATGGGCCGCCGTGACACGCGGCGTCGTCCGTGATGGGGTGTTGCCGTGCGTCCGATCCTCGTGGTGCTGCTGCTCGCCCTCGCCCTGACGGGCTGTGGGATCGAGATCGTGTCGGGCAGCGCCACGCCCGCCTCCAGTCGGCCGACCGTGGGGTCCGCGCCGGACGGAGGGTCCGACGTCCCCGTCGACAGCACGATCGACGCCGCGCCCGGCGCCGACGACTCCGACACCCGGGCCGGCGACGAGCGGTCGGCAGTCTCGATCACCGACAGGTTCTGGAGCGGGTGGTTCGGCGACCAGGGGCTGCGCTACGTCGCGCCGACGGTCGAGGGGGGCTACACCGGCACGGACGGTCCGAGCTGCGCGGGCGAGCCGTCGGTGCCCGGCAACGCCTACTACTGCCCCACCGGCAACTTCCTGGCCTGGGACGAAGACCTCATGCGCGCCGGGTACACGCAGATCGGCGACGCGTGGGTCTACCTCGTGATCGCCCACGAGTGGGGGCACGCGATCCAGGCGCAGCTCCCGGACCGGTTCGTGTCGCGCGCCGTCGAGCTGCAGGCCGACTGCCTCGCGGGCGCGGCGCTGCAGGGGGCGGCGGACCAGGGGCTCGTGCGGATCGAACCCGGCGACGACGAGGAGATCGCGCAGACCCTGCAGGCCGTCGCCGACGACTACCGGTGGACCGACGAGTCGAGCCACGGCAACGCACGCCAGCGCACCGCGGCGTTCCAGGGAGGCGTGCGCGACGGCGTCGAGGGCTGCCTGCGCCTGTGAGCCCGCATCCGGCGGCGCGCCGGGCTACCGTGCGCGGGTGATCGGCTCGTCGCCCCTGCAGCTGGCGTTCCTCGTCGCCGCAGGGCTGATCGCAGGAGCGGTGAACGCCGTCGCGGGCGGCGGCTCGTTGCTGGTGTTCCCCGCGCTCCTCGCCGTGGGCTTTCCTCCGCTCGCCGCCAACGTCACGAACTCGGTGGCCCAGTGGCCGGGCTACGTCGGCGTCGTGGCCGGTGCCCGGCACGAGCTCCCGGGGCAGGGCAGACGACTGGCGCTGACCTCGGTCGTGTCGGTGTTCGGGTCGGCGGTGGGCTGCGTGCTGCTGCTGGTCCTCCCGGCCGCCGTGTTCGACGCGGTCGTGCCCGTGCTGGTGCTGCTGGCGAGCGCCCTGCTCGGCCTGCAGCCCTGGCTCAAGCGGTGGATCCCGCCGCCGGCGCCGGGCATGCCGGACCGGCTGGGGGTGCTGCTGCCGGCGATCTTCTTCGCCGCGGTCTACGGCGGCTACTTCGGCGGCGCGCTCGGGGTGATCCTCATCGCGACGCTGTCGCTGTGCGCGGGCGACGAGCTGAAGCGGCTCAACGCGACGAAGGGCGTCCTGTCGCTGGTCATCGCCTCCGTCACCGTCGTGATCTTCGCCCTGCGGGCGCCGGTGAACTGGGCGGCGGTCGCGCTGCTCGCGCCGAGCACGCTGGTCGGCGGGTACCTCGGGGCCCGGCTGGCCCGTCGGCTGCCCGAGAACGTGCTGCGCGCGGCGGTCGTGCTGCTGGGCCTGAGCGTGGGGATCTACCTGCTCGTGCGGTGAGGCCGCAGGAGCGCGCGGTTGGGATATCCGGGTCATGATCAGCCTCGATGAGGAGGTGGGCCCGTTGAGCGGACTCGGCGCGACCGTTCTTGCCGTCGGATTGCTGCTCGGCGTGCTCGCGTTCGCCGTGGCCCGCCCGCGCGGGCTGCCGGAGGCGACGGTCGCCGTGCCGGCGGCGCTGCTGCTCGTGCTGGTCGGCGCGGTGCCGCTGTCCGAGGCGTGGGACCAGGTCCGGGAACTGTGGCCGGTGGTGGCGTTCCTCGCCATCCTCCTGGTGCTCGCCCACCTGTGCGCCGAGGAGGGCCTGTTCGCCGCAGCCGGCGACGCGATGGGCAGGGCCAGCCGTGGGAGCCCGCGCCGGCTGCTGGTCGGGGTGTTCGCCGTGGCATCGGTGATCACGGCGGTGCTCAGTCTGGACGCCACTGTGGTTCTGCTGACCCCGGTGGTGTTCGCGACGGCCTACCGGATGGGGGTACGGGCCAAGCCGCACGTCTACGCCTGTACGCACCTGGCCAACTCGGCGTCGCTGCTGCTGCCGGTGTCGAACCTGACGAACCTGCTCGCCTTCACCGCGTCGGGGCTCTCGTTCGGCCGG
The DNA here is from genome assembly GCF_031845345.1 of Pseudonocardia charpentierae. Taxonomy (NCBI): domain Bacteria; kingdom Bacillati; phylum Actinomycetota; class Actinomycetes; order Pseudonocardiales; family Pseudonocardiaceae; genus Pseudonocardia; species Pseudonocardia charpentierae. Next base: position 5,078 of record NZ_JAVREJ010000008.1, read on the forward strand.
TTCAGCGCGCTGATGGCGGCGCCGTGGCTCGTGACGATCGGTATCGAGTACGCCGTGCTGCGCTGGTTGTTCCGCGCGGACCTGGCCGTCGGAACCGGGATCGAGGAGGACGCCTCCCGGACCGAGACCCCGGTGTTCGCGCTCGTCGTGCTCGGGCTGACCTTCGTCGGGTTCATCGTCGGCTCGCTCGTGGGCATCGAACCGGTCTGGTCCGCGCTGGCCGGGACCGTGGTGCTGGCGGTGCGCGGGCTCGCGCGGCGCCGGGTGACCGTCCGGGGGCTCGTCGACTCGGCGTCGTTGCTGTTCTGCCTGTTCGTGCTGGCGCTGGGGGTGGTGGTCAAGGCGGTCGTCGACCACGGGCTCGGCGCCGTGCTGCAGAACCTGCTGCCGCAGTCGACCACCCTGCTCGCGCTGCTGGCGATCGCCGCGATCGCCGCCGTGCTGTCCAATCTGATCAACAACCTGCCCGCGGTGCTCGCCCTGCTGCCGGTGCTGGCCCCTGCCGGGCCCGGGCCGGTGCTCGCGGGGTTGATCGGGGTCAATCTCGGGCCGAACCTGACATACGTGGGCTCGCTCGCCACACTGCTCTGGCGGCGGATCCTGCAAGAGCACGACCACGACGCGGACCTCGGTGAGTTCACCCGCGTCGGGCTGATCACCGTGCCGGCGACGCTGCTCGGCGCGACCCTCGCCCTCTGGGCGATGGTGACGATCACGGGAGGCTGAGGCATGGGTGGGACGGCGATCGTGTGGCTGGCCGAGGGGACGTGGCCTGCGTGCATCGATGCGGCGCGGAGCTGGGTGCCGCCGGACGACGACATCGTCCTGCTGCACGTGGGCGGCAGTGAGCTGGCAGCCGCGCACGGTGCACTGGCGGGCTTGCTGGGCCGGGGCAGGCGCGGCCCGGAGGCGAGCATCGACGCGCTGTCCGCCGAGGCCGTCGCCGGCCTGTTGGACCGCGCCCGGCAGCGGCTGGGCCGGCCCGCGACGACCGAGCAGCGCACCGGCCGCGTCGAGCGCGAGGTGGTGGCGGCGACCGCGGACGCGGTCCTGCTGATCTGCGCGCGCGACGGTGACCGCAGCCGGCTCGGCCCGCGGAGCCTGGGGCCGGCGACGCGGTTCGTGGTCGACCACGTGCCGTGCCCCGTGTTGCTGGTGTGGCCGGGCGAGGCGCCGGATCTCGAGTCGATCCCGCCGCCTCCCCCGCCGGGTGCCGAACCCCCGCCTCCCCCGCCGCACGAACGGCACTGAACGCCGCCGGCTACCGCCGCTGCCTGGGCCGGACGGCCTCGACGACGGGCTCCAGCAGCGCGCGCATCGGCGCCAGGTCGCCGTCGGCCGCTGCCCGTGCCGCGTCGATGTTCGCGTCGCGGTCGGCGTGCTCCCAGCGCAGCCGGTAGCCGGCGTCGCGGGCGAGCTGGGACAGGCAGGCGCGTTGCGTGCAGGCAGAAGGACGCCCGGCCTTCACGATGAGCGCCGTGCGCAGTTGCCCGGCCCACGGGTAGACGTCCTAGAAGATCGTCCAGTGGAAGACGCGGAGGTGCTCGAGGTCGTAGGTGCCGGGCAGGCGGCGGCGCTTGAGCTGCCCGATACGCGCTGTGGTGAACCTCTTCTCCGCCGTCGCCAGCTCAGCTCGGTCCGTCAGACCGAGCCTGTTGCGAAAGACGCCGCTTCGAAGATCGAGGTGGGGGTCGCCGGTCACTTCCGGTACTGGGCGAGGAAGATCGAGATGGCCTCTTCTTCGTCGATCTCGCCGTCGGCCACGCGCTGCATCACTGCTGCACCAAACTCGTCGAGCTCCAGGCCGTCCACCCGCAGCAGAGCGATCGCGCCCGCCACGGCCTCGGCCGGCTCGTCGGGCTCCCACAGGATTTCGTCCGTCTGCGACACGGTCATCTGCTGCCTCCGGTTCCGGGACGTGCACGGAATGGTTCGGTCAGTCCAGGGTGCGTGTCGACGCGGCAGCCGTTACCGGTGCCCGACACGATACCCCCAGGTCTCCGCACGCCGGACTTCTTGTCCGCAGGCCCCGCCATGATGTGCACCGTGACTCTCTCCGAGAACACCGCCGCCGGCGACCTCACCCTCGGCTTCGGCCTGCCGGTCTCCGGCAGCTGGGCCACCCCGGGCACCATCGCCGCCGTCGCGCGCCGGGCCGAGGACCTCGGCTACGGCTCGTTGTGGAGCTTCCAGCGCGTGCTCGTCCCCGCCGAGGAGGACTACGGCGCGCAGTACCGGGCGGTGCTCGACCCGGTCGTCGCCCTCGGGTTCGCCGCGGCTGTCACCGAGCAGCCACGGCTGGGCGTCGCCGTGCTCAACGCCCCGTACCTGCCGGCGGCGATCCTGGCCAAACAGCTCGCGACGGTGGACGTGCTGTGCCGCGGCCGGCTCGACGTCGGGCTCGGTTCGGGGTGGGCGCCGCACGAGTTCGCGGCCGTCGGCGCGACCTTCGCCCGCCGCGGCGCGCAGACCGCCGAGTACGTGGCGGCGCTGCGGGCGTTGTGGGCCGACGACCCCGTGGAGTTCCACGGCGAGTTCACCGACGTCCCGCCGGCGCGGATGCTGCCCAAGCCCGTGCAACGGCCCGCCCCGCCGATCCTGCTGGGCGGTTCCGCCGACGTCGCGCTGCGGCGGGTCGGGCGCATCGCCGACGGGTGGATCAGTGCCAGCCGCCATGACCTTCGGTCGATCTCCGAGGCCGTCGGCACGATCCACGCCGCCGCCGAGGAGGCCGGGCGCGACCCGGCGGCACTGCGGATGGTGGTGCGCGGTGTGGTGGAGCTTGGCGAGGAGATCCGCGACGACGCAGGACGGCGGCCGCTGAGCGGATCGGCCGAAGCCATCCGCGAGGACCTGGGGCGGCTGCACGAGGCGGGGATCACCGAGGTGTTCCTCGACCTCAACTTCATCCCGCGCGTCGGGTCGCCGGACGTCGACCCGATCAGTGCGGACGCGCACGCCCACGAGGTGCTGGAGGCCTTCGCCCCGACCCGTTCGTGAGCGGTCGCGCGATCTGGAGGGTGCGTCAGGGGCGCGGGACGTGGGTCGTGTCGTTGAACAGCCGCACCGACGCCCCGCCGTCCGGGTAGAAGTCGGCCACCGACAGCGACGCGAGGTCCAGGTGGAGCCGGTAGAGGATCTCCGGACCGCCCGCCAGGGCCTGCCGCAGCAGCAGCTTGATGGGCGTGACGTGGCTGACGACCACCACGGTCTGGCCCGGGTAGGCCGCCACGATCGCCGCGCGTTCGGCCGCGACGCGCGCACCGACCGTCGCGAAGCTCTCCCCGCCCGGAGGCGGCACGTGCTCGTCGCCGAGCCACTTCGCGTGCAGCTCGGGGTCGCGCTCGCGGGCCTCGGCGAACGTCAGGCCCTCCCAGCCGCCGAAGTCGGTCTCGACCAGCCCGTCGCGGACCTCCATCGGCACGTCCAGCGCCTCCGCCACTGCGGCGGCGGTCTGCCGGGCGCGTCGCAACGGCGACGACAGCACGGCGACGATGCCCTCGGGCGCGAGCCCGCCGGCCTCCGGGGCGGCCAGCCGGGCAGCCGCACCCGCGGCCTGGTCCTGTCCGAGCGCCGTCAGCTCCGGGTCGCCGAGCCCGGAGTACCGGTGCTGGATCGAGAGCTCGGTCTGGCCGTGGCGCAGCAGGAGCAGGCGCGTCGGGGAGCCGATCTGGCCGGTCCACGCCGCGGCGCCCTCCGGCTCGGGGTCGTCGTCCTCCGGCGTCACGTCGTCCACCACGTCGGGCAGCGGCGCGACCGTGACCTCGGGATCGTCCGGCGTCGCCATCCCTAGAGTCCCGACTGGGGCGTCCGCACCAGCACCGTCCCGCACTCTTCGCAGTGCACCACCGCGTCCGGCGGAGCGGCCCGCAGCGCCGCGATCGCCGTCCGGTCCAGCTCCAGCCGGCACGCCCCGCAGCGGCGCTCGCGCAGAAGCGCGGCGCCGGTGCCGCCGCGCGCGCGGCGCCGGTCGTACTCGGCGAGGAGGTCCGCCGGCAGGTCCGCGACGACGGCCTCGCGGGCGCGGCTCCGACCGGCCTCGCCCGCGTCGATGTCGGCCAGCGCGGTGTCGCGCCGCTCCGTGACCGCGATCAGGTTGACCTGGCCCTCGTCGAGGGTGCGCTGGGCGTGCTGCACGTCCATGCCGAGCGCCTCGCGCTGTTCCATGACCTCCAGCTCCTCGTCCTCCAGCACACCCTGCCTGCGGGCGAGGGTCTCGAGCTCGTGCTGCAGGTCGACCGCCTGCTTGGCGCCCACCCCGGAGCTCGCGAGGATCTTCTGGTCGCGGTCGGCGCGGGCACGGACGCCTTCGATGTCGCGCTCGAGACGGCGGATGTCGCGGTCCAGGTCGCCCACTTTGGTCTCCACCTCCACCAGCGCGTCCTTCGCCGCGCGCACGGCCGCCTCGGCGGCCGCCAGCTCGGCGTGCTCGGGGAGATTCCGGCGACGGTGGGCGAGCCGGGCGAGCTCGGCGTCGACGTCGGCGAGATCCAACAGGCGTCGCTGGACGGCGGGGTCGGCCTTCACTGCGGTGTCCTTTCCGTCGGCTGGGTCCGACCGATGGGCTGCGTCCGACCGACGGTCCAGGGATCCGTGCGGAGTGTCGAGACGCGGACCTCGACGCTACCGCCCAGCGCCGTCCGCAGGATGTCGGCCGCCTGGGCGCACCAGGGCCACTCGGAGGCCCAGTGCGCGACGTCGACGAGCGCCGGCGTCGCCGGATTCATCTGGCCGGCGAGCAAGTGCTCCGACGCCGGATGGTGCCGCAGGTCCGCGGTCAGGTAGGCGTCGACGCCCGCCGCTACCGCCGCGCCCAGGGCCGAGTCGCCCGCTCCCCCGCACACCGCCACGCGCCGCACCGCGCGGTCCGGGTCGCCCGCCGCGCGCACACCCCACGCCGTCGCGGGCAGGGCGGCGGCGACGCGGTCGGCGAACGCGTGCAGAGGTTCGGGTGCGGGCAGGGTGCCGATCCGGCCGAGCCCGCGCGTCGACGGCAGGTCGGCGAGCTCGAGGACGTCGAACGCGGGTTCCTCGTAGGGGTGGGCCGCGCGCAGAGCGGCGACGACGGCGGCGCGCTTCCCCCGGGGAAGCACCATCTCCAGCTTGGTCTCCGCGACGCGCTCCAGCTTCCCGACCTCGCCGATCGTCGGGTGCGCGCCGGGCAACGGCTTGAACTGGCCCGTGCCTGCGGTCGCGAACGAGCAGTGGCTGTAGTCGCCGATCGCCCCTGCACCCGCGGCCGCCAGCGCGTCGTGCACCGCGGTGATCGCGGGGCCGACGGGGATGAACGTGACGATCTTGTCGAGCGGGGCCTCGGGTGCGGGCTCCAGCGGACCCTCGACGACGAGGCCGAGCGCCGCGGCGAGGGCGTCGGACACGCCGGGGTCGGCGGCGTCGGCGTTGGTGTGCGCGGTGAACAAGGCGGCGCCGCCCCGGACGAGCCGGTGCACCAGCGCGCCCTTCGGCGTGTCCGCGCCGATACCGTGCACCCCCCGCAGCAGCAGCGGGTGGTGCGTGAGCAGCAGCTGGGCACCGCCGTCGAGCGCTTCGTCGACGGTCGCGGGGACGGGATCGATGGCGACGAGCACGCTCGACACCTTGTCGGCGGGGTCGCCGCATACGAGCCCGACGGCGTCCCACGCCTGAGCGAGCGCGGGCGGATAGGCCGCCTCGAGCGCGGCGATGACGTCGGCGAGCCGGGCGGTCATACGGTCGTCCCCGCCAGCGCCACCGTGAGGCCGTGGACGAGCTGCTGCACCTGTGCGGCAGGCCGGACGGCCACGCGGACGTGGTCCGCGGACAGGCCCGGGAAGGTGTCACCGCGCCGCACCGCCACACCGGCGGCCCGCAGCTCGTCGCGGACCCGCGGCCCCTGTCCCTCGGGCAGCCGCAGCAGCAGGTAGGGCGCGACACCGGGCAGCACGGTGACCCCCGGGACCGCCGCGAGCGCCGCCTCCTGCGCGGCGCGGCGGTGGACGAGCGCATCGGCCGCCCGGCGGGCCGCGGCGACGGCCTCCGGTGCGCAGCAGGCCGCAACCGCCTCGAGCGCGAGCGTCGAGACGGGCCACGGCGGCCGCGGACGGGCGAGCCGGGCCAGCAACGCCGGGGCGCCGAGGGCGTAGCCGGCGCGCAGGCCGGCCAGGGCCCAGGTCTTGGTGAGGCTGCGGAACACGAGCAGTCCGGGGACGTGCGCGCCGGCCAGCGACTCGGGTTCGCCGGGCAGGGCGTCGGCGAACGCCTCGTCGACGAGGACCACCCGACCCGGCCGCGCGAGTGCGCGGACGGCGTGCGCGGGGTGCAGGACTCCGGTCGGGTTGGTGGGGTTGCCGACGACGACGAGGTCCGCCTCCTCGGGGACCGCGTCGGGGTGCAGCCGATGGCCGTCCGCCTCCTCGGTGAGCACGCGGACGACCGGCACCTCGGCCGTGCGCAGTGCGGCCTCGGGCTCGGTGAACCCGGGGTGCACGACCGCCGCCAGGCGCGGGCGCAGCGCCGGGAGCAGCGCGAAGCCCTCCGCGCTGCCGGCGAGCACGAGCACCTCGGCGGGCCGTCGGCCGTGGCGCGCGGCGACGGCGTCGCGGGCCCGCGCGTCGGCGGCGACAGTCGGGTAGCGGGCCAGGCCGTCGAGGGCGGCGACGAGCCGGTCGCGCAACCAGCTCGGCGGCGCCTCGCCCTGCACGTTCACCGCGAAGTCGAGCAGGCCAGGAGCGACCTCGGCGTCGCCGTGATGACGCAGGGCGGCCTCGTAGTCCGGGCCGTCGTCGGGTGCCGCGGTGTCGGGCGCGAGTTCGGGGGCGTCCGCCATGGAACGCCACCCTACGGGGCGCCTCACGGCCGCCGGGCGGGAGCAACCCCGGGCCGGTGGTGCTGGCACCACAGGTGTTCGACGGGGAGACATCGTCGATGCGACGGCGCCCGTCGATCAGGGTTGATCCCGACGGAACGACCGCTCCACAGAGGGAAACCCATGACCGCGCAGCCGACCACCCCGATCTCGACTCCGCCGTTCCCGCCCCAGGGCGCCACCTACCCGCAGCCGTACGGCCAGCCCGTCTACGGGGCGGGCCCCGACCTCCCGCCCGGCTACCCGCCGCTGCCCCCGGCATCGAAGCGCAACACGGGCAAGGTCGTGGGCATCGTGATCGCGGTACTGGTGCTGCTCGGCGGTCTGGGCGTCGCAGCGCTGTTCGTCTTCGGCACCCGCACGGTGCAGCCGGAGTCGGTTCAGCAGGAGATCGTGCGGATCACGCAGACCGCAGTCGGGGTCGTCCCCGCCGACGTCCGCTGCCCCGACGAGATCCGGGCCGAGGCGGGCGCGACATTCGCCTGCACCGCCACCGTCGACGGCCAGCCGGTGACCTACGACGTCCGGCAGGACGACGACCAGGGGCACCTGACGATCAACTACGACCGGCTGCTGAAGGTGGCCGAGGTGGAGAGCGTCGTCGCCCAGCAGGTCGGCAGCGACGTCGACGTCGACGTGAACGTCGAATGCCCGCCCGCAGGCCGCACGGTCGTCGTCAACGCGCCGGGCACCCCGATCGCCTGCACCGCGACCAATGCGACGGACCCGTCGGACAGCGCCGCGATCACCGTGACGGTCGCCGCCGACGGCACCCCGAGCTACACCTTCGCCTGATCCCGGCGACGGCGGGTGGTGCTAGCACCACCTACCAAAGACGGGGGAACACCGTCGACCGCGCCCCCGCCGGATGACAGGGTTGTCCTATGAGGACCTGAGTGGCTGCCCTGCTGGGGAGCAAGGGCAGCCACTCCACCGAACCGCCCGCCCCGCTGGGGAGCGGGGGCGGCCGGTCGGCCAGACAGAACGTCCGTCCCGGGGGGAGCCGGGGCGGACGTTCTGCATTTCGGGGCGGCTACGGTCAGCACCATGGACCGGCGCTTCCACGTCTCGTTCATCTGCAGCGGCAACATCTGCCGCTCCCCGATCGCCGAGAAGGTCTTCGCACACGAGGTCGAACAGGCCGGGCTCGCCGACCGCGTTCAGGTCACCAGCGCCGGCACCGGCTCGTGGCACATCGGGGATCCCGCCGACTCGCGGGCAGCGGCGCTCCTGGCCGAGCACGGCTACGTCGACGCCCACGTCGCGCGGCAGGTCGACGACGAACTGCTCGACGCGGACCTGCTCGTCGCCCTCGACGCCGGCCACCTCCGTGCGCTGCGCCGGATCGCCCCCGACCCCGAGCGGGTGCGGCTGCTGCGCTCGTTCGATCCGGACGCACCTGCGGGAGCCGGCGTCCCCGATCCGTACTACGGCGGCCCGGAGGGCTTCACCGAGGTCCTCACGATGGTCCGGGCGGCGATGCCGGGGCTGCTGGAGTACGTCAAGGCGCGGCTGTGATCGTCGATTCCCCGATCCTCGGCTGCGCCGTGCGCCGCTCCGCGCCGCTGGGCGGTGGTGCGGCGCGCGTGGAGCTGACCGACGGGCGGACCGTCGTGGTCAAGGAGGGCGCGGGTGTCGCCGCGGAGGCGGCGGGGCTGCGCTGGCTGGCGGTGCCGAAGGGGCCGCCGGTCCCGGCGGTGCTCGCGCTCGCCGGCGCGCGGCTCGTCACCGAGCACGTGCCGCCGGGCCGGCCCTCGGCGACGGCGGCCGCCGAGTTCGGCCGGCGGCTGGCCGCGCTGCACGCCGAGGGGGCGCCCGCGTTCGGCGCCGGACCGCCGGAGACGCCGGTGGACGCCTGGATCGGCCGGGCACCGATGCGCAACGTTCCGAGCGGCCCGGAATGGGCGCCCTGGTACGCCGAGCACCGCGTGACGCCCTATCTGCGGACCGCCCGTGACTCCGGGGACCTGACCGGCGCCGAGACCGCGCTGATCGAGCGCGTCTGCGACCGGCTGCCGGAGCTGGCCGGGCCGGCCGAGCCGCCGGCCCGGCTGCACGGGGACCTGTGGTCGGGCAACGTCCTGTGGTCGACCGACGCCGCCTGGGTGATCGACCCGGCGGCGCACGGCGGGCATCGGGAGACCGATCTCGCGATGCTGGCCCTGTTCGGCTGCCCGCACCTCGACGAGGTGTTGGCCGCCTACGACGACGCCGCGCGGCTGGCTCCCGGCTGGCGCGACCGCGTCGCTCTGCACCAGCTGTTCCCGCTGCTCGTGCACGTGGTGCTGTTTGGCCGCGGCTACGCGGGCCAGACGGTCGCCGCGGCCCGCGCGACCCTGGACGGCTGCTGAATCCCCGTGGTTCGTCAGACCGAGCGCGCCCGCTGCAGCTTCGTCGCCTCCTCGGCGGCCTGCCACAACGTGCACGGCCAGGAGTGCCGCCCGCGCTGACCACCCACAGGGCAGCCCGTGCACCGCCCGCTGCCGTCGTCGACGTGTTCGGCGAGCAGGCGCGCGGCCATGCCCGGCTGGCCGAGGATCATCTGCACGAGCGGGTTCACCGGTCCCACCGTGATCTTTCTGACGAGTTGGGTGACAAGGCGAGTCGACGCACTCACCAACAGTAACGCCGAACGTTCCCGATGCCGCCAAACGCGCCAGCTCTGTCCGGCACTACGCAGAACGGTCCCTGCCCATCGGGATAGGGCGCTCGGCCGACCGGCCCTACCGGTCATCCGGGGACCGCGGCCGCCTTCAGCTCGGCGAGAGCCTCGGGCATGGCCTCGGCGAGCACGTCGACGTCGGGAAGTGCGTCGCGGTCCGCGTTGAGCCCGTAGTGCATGCCGCCGTCGTACGAGGTGATCCCGATCGACACCGCCTGGCCTCCGGCCAGCGGCACCACCGGATACATGTCGAGCATCCGCGCGCCCATCGCGTAGAGCGGGCGCGGCGGTCCCGGCACGTTCGTGACGAGCACGTTGTAGGCGTGGCTGGAGAACTGGCTGGCGAGCCGGACCCCGAGGCTGTGCAGGGTGGGCGGGGCGAGGCCGGCCAGGCGGATCAGCGTCGACGCGCCCACGGCGCGTCCGCTTGCCTTGTGCTCGTCCATCGCCGCCGAGACGGCCGCGAGCCGGCGCAACGGGTCGCCCTCCCCCACAGGCAGCTCGACGAAGTACGCGGAGATGCTGTTGCCGACGGCTGCGGTGCCGTTCCGGCTGTCGGCGGCACCGTTGCGGCGGGTCCGCACGCTCACCGGGACGAGCGCCCGTACCGCTGTGCCGTCGGTCAGCGGTTCGCCGCGGGTCATCATCCAGCGCCGCAGCGCGCCGGTGACCACCGCGAGCACCACGTCGTTCACGGTTCCCCCGCAGGCGGCCCGCACGGCGCGGTGGTCGGCCAGCGTGCTGCGCGACATGCCGAATCGCCGCTGCTCGCCGGTCACGGCGTTGAGCGGATGCACCGGTCGTGCCGAGGTGGCGGACACGAGGGTCTCGACCGTCCGTTCCACGCCGGCCATCACCTCGCGGACGTCCGCGCGCGCCCGCGCCGCGACGTCGAGAACGGAGCGCGGGCGGCGCATCGCCTCGCGCACGGCGTCTGCGGCGAGGTCCAGCGACGACGGCTCCGCGGCCGGACGCCAGTCGTCGGGCGGCGTCTCGCGGATCTCCGGGGTCGGGTCGAGCAGCAGCGCACCGACGTCCATCGACGCGAGACCGTCGACCATCGCGTGGTGGGTCTTGGTGACCACGGCGAACCGGCCGTCCGCCAGCCCCTCGACCAGGTAGATCTCCCAGAGGGGGCGGGAGCGGTCGAGCCGTCGCCCGAGCAGCCGGCCCACCAGCGCCCGCAGCTGCTCCTCGGTGCCCGGGCCGGGCAGGGCCGAGCGGCGTACGTGGTACTCGAGATCGAAGTCGGCATCGTCGACCCACACCGGCAGGCCGAGGTGGACGGGCACCTCGCGCACCTTCTGCCGCCAGCGCGGCACCAGCCCGAGCCGCTGCCCGATCAGCGCGACGAATCCGTCGAAGTCGAAGCCGTCGGGCGCGGCGAACGTCATCACGCCGCCGATGTGCATCGGCCGGGTGCGGTCCTCGGCGAAGAGGAACGACGCGTCGAGCGGCGACAGACGGTCCGGCACTCCGCCGAGGGTAGGGCCGCCGTCGGGCGCTCACCCGTCGCGGGCGGCGACGCCGGTCGCTCACGATGGCCCGGTGGGGGACGCAGTAGGGGACACAGTGGAGGACGAACCGCTCATCGGTGCCGCCGAGCTGGAGACGCCGTACTGGGCACGGAGCCAGCTGGAGGCGAGCCAGGCGGGGATCTGGACGGTGGCCCGGGGTGCCCCGCGGACGGCCCTGCTGCTGACCGCCTGGTCGTGGCGGGCCTCACCACGCTGGACGCTGCTGGCCCTCGTCCTGCAGCTGGCGACGGCGGTGGCCACTGCGCTCGGCCTGCTCTCGACCGTCGACGTCTTCACGAATCTGCTCGCCGCAGGTCCGACGCCGCAGCGGGTCGTCGACGCCCTGCCCGCACTGGCCGTGGTGGTCGGCGCGCTGGTGGCGCGCGGGGCGCTCCAGGCGGCCAGCGGGTCGGTCCAGGCCCGGCTCCTGCCGCGGATCGAGGAACGCGCTCAGGACGAGCTCTACACCGGCCTCGCCGACGTCGAGCTGGCCGCCTTCGACGACGCCGACTTCACCACGCTGGTACAGCGGGCCGAGCAGGCGCTGATACACCTGCGGTTCGGAGCGTCGCTCGTCGGCGACCTGGCGGCCGCGGTCGTCTCGACGGGTGCGGCCGTGGTGACCGCGGGGCTGCTGCACCCGGTGCTCGCGCCGCTGGTGCTGCTCGCCGCGCTCCCCCAGGGCTGGGCGGGGGTCCGCGGAGCGCAGCTGCGCATGGCGGCGAACGTGCGGATCAACGCCACCCTCCGGCGCCGGTTCGTCACCGGTGATCTGCTGTCGGAGCGCCAGAACGCCGCGGAGCTGCGGGCGTTCACCACGCGGGACGTCGTGCTGGGCGAGCACCGGCGGATCGCCGCGGACCTCGGCGACGACGAGGTGCGGGTCGGACTGCAGCAGAACCGCGTGACGACGGTCGGGCGGACGCTGTCCGGCGTCGGCTCGGCGGTCGGGTACTGCGGTCTGGGGCTCCTCCTCTACGAGGGCCTGCTGCCGCTGGCGCTGGCCGGGACCGCGGTGCTGGCCATGCGCACCGCGGCGCAGTCGATCGTCACCGGTATCTACGCGTTCAACCGGCTGTTCGAGCTGGGCCTGCACGTGGACGTCTACCGCACCTGCCTCGACGACCTCGCCGCCCGGAGGCGGCCTGCGGCTCTGCACACCCTGGAGGGCGGCCCGGCGACGATCGCGCTCACCGACGTGACCTTCCGCTATCCCGGCCAGGAGGACGACGCCCTGCGCGGGGTGACGCTGACCCTGCGCCGCGGGCAGGTGGTCGCGCTGGTGGGCGAGAACGGCTCGGGCAAGACGACGCTGGCGAAGCTGGTCACGGGGCTGTACCTGCCGACGTCGGGCACCGTCACGTGGGACGGTCGGGACACCGCGCGGATCGCCACCGACGACCTGTGGGGGCAGGTCGCCGTGGTCATGCAGGAGCCGTTGCGCTGGCCGGTCACCGCGGAGAACAACGTGCGCATCGGACGGCTGGCGCGGCCGGACCCGGACGACGGGCTGTTCACCGACGCCGCCGCCCGGTCGGGCGCCGACGCGGTGCTGGCGGAGCTGCCCGGCGGGCTGCGCACGATGCTGTCGAAGCAGTTCCAGGGCGGGCGCGACCTGTCGGGTGGGCAGTGGCAGCGGATCAGCGTGGCCCGCGGGCTCTACCGGCTGGCGCCCGTCGTCGTCGCGGACGAGCCCACCGCCGCACTCGACGCCCGCGCCGAGCACACCGTGTTCGCCGCGCTGCGTTCGATGGCGGCGGCGGGAGCCGACGGGCTCGGCGGGATCACGGTGCTGGTGACCCACCGGCTCGCCAACGTCCGCACCGCGGACCAGATCGTGGTGCTGGAGCACGGGCGGATCACCGACGTCGGCACGCACGACGCGCTGATGGCGCGCGACGGCGTCTACCGCGAGCTGTTCACCCTGCAGGCGCGCGCCTACACCGACGACCACCGCAACGGCGGTGCGCCGTGATCACCAGCCGCGGAGCGGGAACCCGGACGCGCCCCTGTCGCCGACGACCTCGCCCAGCACCTGGTGCAGCTGGATGTTGTCGCGCTCGAAGCCCAGCCGGCACGCGGCCATGTAGAGCCGCCACACCCGCGCCCGGCCCTCGCCGACGTCGGCCACGGCCTCGGTCCAGTGCTCGTCGAGGTTGCGACCCCAGTCGCGCAGGGTCATCGCGTAGTGCTCGCGCAGGTTCTCCTCGTGGCGGATCTCGAAGCCGTTGTCGTTCATCACCGAGATCAGGTGACCGACGGCGTGCAGCTGGCCGTCGGGAAAGACGTAGCGGTCGATGAACGGGTCGGTCCGCCCCTTGTAGGTGCGGCTCTGCGTGATGCAGTGGTTGAGCAGCCGCCCGCCCGGCCGCAGGCGGCTCGCCAAGAACCGGAAGTACGACGGCAGCGCGGCCCGGCCGAGGTGCTCGGTGAGCCCGATCGAGCTGACGGCGTCGAACTGCGCTGCAGGCGTGTCGCGGTAGTCGAGGTGGCGCACCTCGGCGAGGTGGCCCAGCCCGCGGCGTTCGATCTCCTTCTGCGCCCACTCCGCCTGGTTGCGGGACAGGGTCACACCGAGAGCGCGCACCCCGTGCTCGGCTGCCGCGTGCATGACCATCGCGCCCCAGCCACAGCCGACGTCGAGCAGCCGCATGCCCGGCTTCAGCGCGAGCTTCTGCGACACCAGCTCGAACTTCTCCGACTGCGCCTGCTCCAACGTCGCGTCGGGCGTCGGGTAGACCGCGCACGTGTAGGCCATCGACGGCCCGAGCACCCACTCGTAGAAGGTGTTCGAGACGTCGTAGTGGTGCGCGATGGCCTTGCTGTCGCGCTTCTTGGAGTGCAGCCGGCCCGGCGGGCGGTACTCGAGGTCAGGCGGGGAGACGCGGTGCCGCAGCGCGATCGGGGCGAGCTTGCGGACCAGCCGCAGCTGCTCGGCGCGCGGGATCGAGTTCAACGTGACGTCCGAGATCCCGTCCAGCAGGGCGTAGATATCGCCCTCGACCTCGAGCTCACCCGTCACGTACGCCCTGGCGAGACCCAGGGTGCCCGGCGCCGTCGCCAGCCGCGCGAGGGCCCGCGGGGAGACGATCCGCAACGCCGTCTCCGCCGTGTCGGGCCCCGCTTTGCTGCCGTCGTAGCCGAGCACCCGGATCGGGAGGTCCGACCCCAGCATGCTGCCGATGACATCTGCAACCTGCATGTGCTTCACCGTCCTGTCTTCCCGGTGTGTGCTGAAGGACTGGCAACCTTGGAGTACAGATCGGGCAACCGGCCGCGCGGGTCGTAGCGCTGCTTGAGTGCGCGGTAGGCAAGCCCGTTGTAGTGCTGCCAGAACTCGTCCTCGGAGTAGTGAACCGTCGAGTAGAGCGACTTGTGCCCGTCGAGATCGGTGACGAGCTGCTCGATCCGCCGGTTGTGCGCGTCCGGCTCCCCGGCCTTCTCCGGCACCGACGACCAGAAACCGACGTTGACGTACAACTCCCCCGGCTTCATCGGGTAGAGCGTCCACGGCCGGCCCGAACGCAGCCGCAGCGGGCACAGCCATACCGGCGAGATCCCGATGTCGCGGTGGAACGCCTCGAGGAACGCCGGCAGGTTGCGCACCGGGATCTCGACGTCCTGCACGACGGGCTCCTCCACCGGCCGCTTCCGCAGGGTGTTGAGCCGGTCGCTGAACCCGTGGCGGCGGTCGAGGGCGACGATGCGCCGGTAGACGTCCGACCGGCGGTACCGGCCCGGCCAGAAGCGGCGGACGACCGGGTTCTGCACTCCCAGCGCGCGGGAGCACCAGAACCAGTCGGTGTCCCACCGCCAGATGTAGTCGCGGGTCGTCAGGTGGTCGACGGCCCGCTCCTGCTGGGAGCGGTAGAAGATCTTCTGGCCGGTGTAGTCGCTCGCGCTCGTCCCGGCCGGCAGGGCGTCGACGAACTCGCCGGTGGTCAGGTACTGCTCGCCGGCGTCGAAGACGGTGCCGTCGAGGAAGTCGAGGCAACCGTGCGGATCGGCGAGCTCGACGATCGCGTCCGTGCAGGCCTTCGCGTCGGGATAGCGGTGGTGCCGCAGCCGGACGTAGGGGCTGACGGGCTGCAGGTCGATCGTCAGCCGCAGGGCGTAGCCCAGGGTGCCGTAGGAGTTCGGGAAGCCGCGGAACAGGTCGGCGTGCTCGCCGTCCGGGGTCGCGGTGACGACCTCGCCGGCGCCGGTGAGGATCTCCATCGCACGCACCGACTCGTGCGGCAGACCGTTGCGGAACGAGGTCGACTCGATGCCCAGTCCGGCCACGGCCCCACCCAGCGTGATGGTCTTGAGCTGCGGGACGACCAGGGGCATCAGGCCGTGCGGGAGGGTGGCGTCGACGAGGTCCTCGTACGTCGTCATCCCCGCGACGTCCGCGGTGCGGGCGACCGGGTCGACGGAGATCACCCCGGAGAGCCCCGAGGCGTCCAGGGTGGGCGGGGGTGCGCCGAACCGGAACAGGTTCGAGCTGGGCTTGCCCAGACGCACCCGGGCCTCCGGAGGAAGCTCGCGGTAGCGCCTGACCAGGTCGGCGGCAGCGGCGACGTGGTCGGCGACAGGGACGATCACGCTCACAGCCGGAACGTTAGCTCGCACAACCTCCACCCGGAAGGTGCGGAAGATGACATCGCCCGGGTGTGCGCACCGTCCGTCGCACCGAGATCGGCCCGGTGTGCACATCGGACGCGAGCGGGCCCTGCGTGTGGCTCCACCGCGGGCGTGCTCGAATGTCGCCGTGACCGAGAACCCTGTGCAGAACGTCACTTTTCCGAGCAACGGCAGCACCGCCCACGGCTACCTCGCCCTCCCGGAGTCCGGCAGCGGCCCCGGGCTGGTGGTCATCCAGGAGTGGTGGGGCCTCACCACCCACATCAAGGACGTCACGGACCGGTTCGCCGCCGAGGGCTTCGTCGCACTGGCTCCCGACCTGTTCGGCGGTGCCACGACCCACGACTCCGACGAGGCCGGCAGGCTGATGTCCGAGCTGCCGGTCGACAAGGCGGCCCAGGACCTCGCCGGGGCTGTCGACTTCCTGCTCGGGCACGCGGCCGTCACGTCGTCGAAGGTCGGCGCCGTCGGGTTCTGCATGGGCGGCGGGTTCGTGATCGTCCTCGCGGCCCAGCAAGGCGGCCGGATCGGCGCGGCGGTGCCGTTCTACGGCGTGCTCAAGGAGGACTACCCGGACCTGTCGGGGCTGACGGCGCCGGTGCTGGGCCACTTCGGCGAGGAGGACGGGTTCACGACACCCGAGGCGGCACGGGCGCTCGCGGACCGGATCGAGAAGGAGTCGGGCGTGACCCCGGAGTTGCACTTCTACCCGGCGGGCCACGCGTTCTTCAACGACGAGAACCTGCTGGGCACCCACGACCCGGAGCAGGCGAGGCTGGCGTGGAGCCGGACGGTGGAGTTCCTGCGGGCGAACCTGGGCTGAGCGGGCGCGAGTTTCGCAGCATGGTGGCTTTGCTGCACTCCGACCGCAGCAAAGCCACCATGCTGACGCTCCCGGCCACCCCCGCGGCGCGGGATCAGCTGCGGCGGGCCCGCATCAGCGCCGGGATCGCGGAGACCCCCGTCGTCGGGTGGAACGCCTCCGCCGCCGCCGTCAGCGCGCCGTACTCGTCGGGCGCCAGCCTGATCTCCGCCGCCGCGGCGTTGCTCTCCACCTGCGCGACGCTCGACGCGCCGGGGATCGCGACGACGTGCGGGTGGTGCACCGTCCACGCCAGCGCGATCTGCGCCGGGGTCACGTCGTGCGCCGCTGCGACCTCGCGCAGCACCGACAGCAGCGGCCCGGCGGCCCGGAGGTTCTCCGGCAGGAACATCGCGTTCGCGGCCCGCACCCGGTTCGTCGGGCGGTTGTCGGCGTCGTACCGCCCGGAGAGCAGCCCCTGAGCCAGCGGGCTGTAGGCCATGACGACGTGCCCGGTCCGCGCCGCCCACGGCAGCGTGTCCGTCATCGGGCCGCGGGAGACCAGGCTGAACTGCACCTGGTTGGTCAGCACGACCCCGCCGAGGTCGACCTCCGAGCGCTGCCAGCGGCGCAACGGGTAGTTCGAGACGCCGACCTGGTCGACGACACCGACGTCGCGCAGCGCCCGCATGCCGCGCATCGCCGTGGCGTCGCGGACCACCGGGTTCGGCCAGTGCAGCTGGTAGAGGTCGATCGTCTTCACCCCGAGTCGCTGCGCGCTGGCCACCCCGCGCTGCTGCACGACCGCCGCCGTCGGCACCACCGGGAACACCTTGGTCGCGATCACCACGTCGTCCGTGCCGCCGCTCGCCCGCAGCGCCTCGCCGAGGATCCGCTCGCTGCGCCCGAAGCCGTAGACCTCGGCGGTGTCGAACACGGTGATCCCCAGCTCGCGGGCGCGGCGGACGATCCGGCCCGCCTCGGCGTCGTCGTAGCCGCCGCCGTAGCCCCACTCCCTCGAGCCGAACTGCCAGGTGCCCAGCCCGATCACCGAGTACCGCTTCGCCGCTGGGATGTCGTCGACATAACGCATACCCCCGGTCTACACCGCACGGCACGACGGTGCAGAAATCGCCACGATCAGGACACGGCACGGCCCCTGGTCGTCCCGGATGCGGTTGACCGGGTACAACGTGCGGATGGCTTTCAGGTTGACGCCACATGAACGCGGCTTCTACCCGCTGTTCACCCGAGCTGCGGAGAACATCGCCGTCGCCGCGGACGAGCTGGCCAAGCTCGTCGCGACGGATCCGGCAGGCCGCCACACGCTCGCGGCGCGCGTCAAGGAGGCCGAACTCGCGGGCGACGAGGTCACCCACGAGATCATGGTCAAGATCAATACGACCTTCGTGACGCCGTTCGACCGCGAGGACATCTACCGGCTCGCCTCGGCGCTCGACGACGTCCTCGACGCGATCGAGGAAGCCGCCGACCGGATCGTGCTCTACCGGCTCGGCACGCTGCCCGACGGGATCGGCGCGCAGGTCGAGGTGCTGCAGCGGGCCGCCGCGGCGACGGCAGAGGCCATGCCGCGGCTGGAGAAGATGGCCGAGCTGCAGGAGTACTGGATCCAGGTCAACTCGCTGGAGAACGAGGCGGACGACATCTACCGGACGCTGCTGGGCGACCTGCTCGCCCCGCCCGAGGGCGCGCCTCCCGCAGACGTCCTCACGGTGCTCAAGACGAAGGAGGTGGTCGAGACCCTCGAGGAGGCCGCCGACGCCTTCGAGACGGTGGCCAACACCGTCGAGAGCATCGCCGTCAAGGAGGCCTGAGTGGAGTTCGCCGCGATCGTCGTGGTGATCATCGTCGCACTCGGCTTCGACTACACGAACGGCTTCCACGACGCGGCGAACGCGATCGCCACCTCGGTGTCGACGCGCGCCCTCGCCCCCCGCACCGCGCTGATCATGGCGGCGGTCATGAACCTGGTCGGCGCGTTCCTCGGCACCGCCGTCGCCACGACGGTCGGCAGCGGCATCATCGACGCCCCGGTGGGCATACCGGGGCTGGTGGTCGTGCTCGCGGCGCTGCTCGGTGCGATCTTCTGGAACCTCGTCACCTGGTACTTCGGCCTGCCCTCGTCGTCGTCGCACGCGTTGATCGGCGGCCTCGTCGGCGCCGGACTGGCGTCGGCGGGCACGGTGAAGTGGAGCGGCGTCCTCGACAAGGTGATCATCCCGATGGTGATCTCACCGATCGTCGGCTTCGTCCTCGCCGGGCTGGTCATGCTCGCCCTGCTGTGGATCTTCCGGAACGGCCGCCCGAGCCGGTTGAGCCGGGGCTTCCGCCACGCCCAGACGGTGTCCGCCGCGGCGATGGCGCTGGGGCACGGCCTGCAGGACGCGCAGAAGACGATGGGCGTGATCGTGCTGGCGCTGGTCGTCGGCGGCTTCCACCAGGGCTTCGAGGTGCCGTGGTGGGTGATCCTGCTGTCGGCGGGAGCGCTGTCGGCCGGAACGTACTCCGGCGGCTGGCGGATCATGCGCACGCTCGGGCGGCGGATCATCGACCTCGACCCGCCGCGCGGCTTCGCGGCGGAGGCCACCGCGTCGGCCGTGCTCTACACCACCGCGTTCGCCTTCGCGGCGCCGATCTCCACGACCCAGACGATCACCTCGTCGATCCTCGGGGTCGGCGCGACGAAGCGGCTGTCCGCGGTGCGCTGGGGGGTCGCGGGCAACATCGTCGTCGCGTGGGTGCTGACCATCCCGATGGCGGCGCTGGCCGCGGCGCTCGCCTTCTGGTTGATCCACCCGCTGGTCACCTGACCGTGCTGGCCTCCACCCGCCGCCGCTCGACGGCCACGTCGTACGACGGCGGCGGGTACTGCGGGGCCATCTCCTCCAGCGTCTCGGCCAGCAGGGCGGAGACGGCCCAGTTCCGGTACCACTTGCGGTCCGCGGGGACGATGTACCAGGGCGCGACGTCGCTGTCGGTCTCGCGCAGGGCGCCCGTGTAGGCGGCGCGGTAGTCGGCCCACCTGCCCCGGACGTCGACGTCGCCCGGGTTGTACTTCCACCGCTTCGCCGGGTCGTCGAGCCGGGCGAGCAGCCGCGCCTGCTGCTCCTCGGGCGAGATGTGCAGCATGCACTTGACGATCGCGACGCCCGCCGCCGCCAGTTCGCCCTCGAAGTCGCGGATCGCGCCGTACCGCGACCGCCACTCCAGCTCCGGGACCAGCCCGTTCACCCGCACCACGAGCACGTCCTCGTAGTGCGAGCGGTCGAACACGCCGATCATCCCCGCGGCGGGCACCTGCCGACGGATCCGCCACAGGAAGTCGTGGGCGAGTTCCTCGGACGTCGGCTTCTTGAACGACGCGATGTGCAGCCCCTGCGGGTTGATCAGGCCGGCCGCGTGCTCGATGACCCCGCCCTTGCCGGAGGTGTCCATGCCCTGCAGAACGAGGAGCACGGCGCGGTGGCCACCCCCGGCCGCCTCGGCGTACAGCGCCTCCTGCTGTGCGCCGAGCCGCTCGCCGAGCTCGGTCATCGCGTCGGCGGCCGCCTTCTTGTCGCGCGGGCCGACGGGCCGCCCGCGCGGGTCGACGGCCGTCAGGTCGAGGTCCTTCGGGGCGCGCAGCGCCTGCCGCAAGGTCCGGGTCGCGGTCACGGCGCGGAGGGTAGCCCGGCCGACCGACGATCCGGATGGTGGAATGGCCCCGTGCACCGCCTCTGGCCGCCGCCGTCCGCCACCGGCCTCGACGACGGGGCGCTCGACGACGCCGAACTCGACGCCACGCTCGCCGCCCACTACGCCTGGCCGGAGAAGCGCGCGGTGCCGTACGTGCGGGTCAACTTCGTGTCGAGCCTCGACGGGGCGGTGACGGTCGACGGGCAGTCCGGCGGGCTGGGGAACGCGGCCGACAAGAAGGTGTTCGACCTGCTCCGGGAGCTGGCGGAGGTGGTCCTCGTCGGCGCGGGCACGGTGCGCACGGAGAAGTACAACGGCGTGCAGCGGAACACGCGTGGCCGTGACACGCCGCCGCCGGTCGCCGTCGTCACCGGGTCGGCGGACCTCGAACCGACGAGCGCGCTGTTCAGCGACACCGTGGTGCCGCCGCTGATCCTGACGCTCGAGTCGGCGCCGGCCGACCGGCGGGGGGCGATCACCGAGGCGGGTGGGGAGGTCGTCGTCCTCCCCCGTTTGACCCCGGACGTCCTGCTCGCCGAGCTGGGCCGCCGCGGGCTGACCCGGGTGCTGTGCGAGGGCGGCCCGTCGCTCCTCGGCGCGCTCCATGCGGCCGACGCGGTGGACGAGCTGTGCCTCACGGTGGCGCCGCTGCTGGTGGGCGGCGAGGGGGGCCGCATCGCGCACGGCCCGTCGGGCCCCCCGCCACGGCGGATGACGCTGGTGGGCGCGTTGCACGCGGACGACGCCCTGCTCCTGCGCTACCGCCGCTCCCCCGACCCGACCGATGCCGCCGACGCCCCGCCTCCGGTGTGACGTGCCGCGAGTTGCGCGTTCCTGCCCGGCGAGTTGCACGTCCGCGTGCTGAGGACGTCGGATGAGTGATCCGGACCGTCGCCTCTCGCCGGAGCAGCGGGTCGCATTCCGGGCCTTCGTCCGCGACCACCATCCGGACCGGGGTGGTGATCCCGCTGTCTTCACCGCCGGCATGGACCGGTTCCGGATCGCGGACGCGGCCGACGCGGTCGGTACCGATGCCGGTCCGCCGGCGAATACCCACGATCCGATGTCGTTCCCCGTTCGCCTCGGGGTGGCGTTGATCCGCACCTGGCGGCGGCGACACGACCCGTCCTGACCCTTCGGTGCTCACCGCCGCCTCACCGCCCGACGAGCAGGGTGAGGAGAAGTGAACGGGATCGGGGACCGGGCGGAGGGGCACGTGCCGGAAGGGCGCGACGCGCAACTTGCCGGGGGGAGGCGGTCGGCCCGGGCGGTGATCGCCGGGCTCCTGCTCGCCGTCGCCACGCTGCTCGCGGGGTGCACGGTCGGGCCGTCGCAGCGGCCGCCCGTCGCCGTGCGCGGGGAGCACATGCCCGTGCCACCGGCCTCCGCACCGCCGCCCGTCGCCGCTCCGGTGCCGCTGCCCGTCCCGCAGCCCGGATTCCCGACGATCGAGTTCCGCGACTGCACCGGCACCCTCGCCACGGCCGTGCCCACTCCCGCCGACCGCGTCCTGCGCGTGGGCTGCGCCCTGCTCACCGTCGAGGCCGACCCGGCTCAGCCCGGGCTGAGCCGGACGCGGATCGGGCTGATGCGGGTCGGGCTCGCCGACGCGCCCGCCGACCGGCCGCCGCTGCTCGTCGTCGGCGACAGCGCCACCCGACCCTCCGCCACCGGCGCCGCGATCCTGGCCGGGCAGGTGCCCGTCGAGCTGCTGCAGCGCTACACGCTCGTCGGCATCGACCGCCGCGGGGCGGGCATCGACGACCTCGACTGCGGCCCCGCGGTCGCCCGCAGCGCCTTCGTCAACATCGACCCGGGCGGCGACGGCAGCCTCACCGCGCTCAACGCCCTGCTCGAGCAGGCACGACAGGTCGTCCAGGACTGCTATCTCGTCCATGCGGGAGCACTGAGCGGCTACCGCACCGCGTCCACGGCGTGGGACATCGAGCAGGCGCGGGCCGCGCTGGGTGTGACGCAGATGTCGGCGATCGGCGTCGGCGACGGCGCCACCGCCCTGAGCACCTGGGCCCGGACCCACCCCGCTGCCGCCGGTCGGCTCGTCCTCGACGGCCCGCCGAACGCCGCGCTGGACGAGCCCGACGCCGCCGAGGCCCGTGCGGCCGCCGCCGAGTCGGCGTTCGACGCCTTCGCCGCGGCCTGCGCCGCCGAACCCACCTGCCCGCTCGGCGCCGACCCCCGCGCAGCGGTCTCCGCCTTCGTCGGCCGCCTGCGCGCACAGCCGATCACCGCGACCGACGGTCGGCGGCTGACCGCGGGGATGACGGTCACGGCGCTCCTCACGGGGCTGAGCGAGCCGGCCGGGTGGCCGGACCTCGCCGCCGCGCTCGGCCAGGCGCAGAGCGGCGTTCCCGACGCGTTGATCAGCCGGCTGGTCCCCCTGGTCACGCGCGGCGGTGAGTTCGACATCGCGCTCGCGACCGACTGCAACGACGTGCAGCGGCGGATGACGCCCGCCGAGGTCGGCGACCTGACCCGCCGGTGGCGTACCGCCTATCCCCTGTTCGGGGCGACGATGGCGCAACGGCTGCTGGCCTGCGGGCCGTGGCCGACCGCCTCCCCGGCACCGGTGCCCGACCCCGGCACCCAGCTCCCCCCGGTCCTGGTGATCGGCACCGCGCACGATCCGCGGGGGCCGCTGGAGAACTCCCGCCGGGTGGCGAGCGAGACGCCGGGGGCGTTGTTCCTCAGCTGGCAGGGCGGCGGCACCGGTGCCTATCCGCGGACGCCGTGCGTCGTGGCCGCTGTCGGCACGGTCCTGGTCGCCGGGAGGTTGCCGCTCGACGGGACGCTCTGCCCGCCCTGAGACCGGCGCCCTGGCGTTCTACGACTCGGCGATCCCCAGCTCGCCGCACAGGGCGAGGAAGCTGCGGGCGAACGGCGAGTGCCCGACGACCTCGTGCAGCGCCGGCCAGTCGACCTGTTCCCGCAGCGCGCGGACGTGCGGGAACAGCCGCGCGAAATCGCAGTAGTGCTCGTTGAGCACGAGCAGCTTGGCGGCCAGTAGATCGGTGGCCGACTGGACGGGCATCACCACGGAGTCGACGCGCACCTCGTTGGCCGCGTCGAGTTGCTCGCGCGTGACCGGCCGCTCGGCGGGTCGGAAGATCAGGTCGACGAGCGCGTCGCCGTCGTAGACCTTGACCAGCCAGTCCTCCGGCGGCTCGACGACCCGCAGCCCTGCCGCGTCGAGCACCTGCAGGGCGTGCGGGACGTCGTCGGCGAGGAGCACGAAGTCGACGTCGTGCGACGGCTCCGGGCCGCCGCGGGCCCACGACGCGTAGCCGCCGCTGAGGGCGAAGGGCACGTTCGCGCCCTTGAGCGCGGTGGCGACCTTCTTCATGGCGACGCGCAGCGGCTGGTCGTCGTTCGGCGGGGCGCTCGCTCGGGCGGGACCGTCGTCGGGCACGAGAGATCTGCTACCCGATGACGGCCTCACCCAATCGGACAGACCCGGTCGGTCACACCGCGGGCAGCGGGGCGAGCCGGTCCGCCCCGAACGCCGGGTTCCAGGCCCGGATCTCGCGCTCGACGATCAACTCGAGCACGCGGAACGGGTCGTTCTCGAGCCATTCTTCGACCTGCTCGGCGGCGTCGGCCCGGAAGATCAGCAGGGCACCGGGGCCGCCGCCCTCGGCCAGGGGGCCGCTGATCACGAGGTGACCGGCCTCGTGCAGGGAGCGCAGGTGGTCGCGGTGTCGCGGGCGGTGCTCGTCGAGCGTGGCGGTGTCGTCGACGTAGCGGTAGATGACGGCGAACAGTGACATCGGTGTCCTTCCTCGGGCGAACTCTTCGGTACTCACGCGAGCATCCCGTCCTCGACCAGGACGTCGACGATCAGCCCGGACACGGCGGCGAACATGTCGCCGCCGGTCGAGGTGCCGCACCCGATGCGGCGGGCGGCCGCGACCAGCGGTGAGACGGCGGGCTTGGTGATGACGTCGCCGACGAACGCGTCCGGCCCGAGGCCCGCGACGTCGACCGGCAGCGGGTCGCCCTCGCGCATGCCCATGGGGGTGGCGTTGGCGACGATCCCGAAGCCGGCGGGGTCGGCCGGGCCGGAGGTGACCCGGTCTCCGAACCGGTCGCGCAGCCGCCCGGCCAGCGCGTCGAGCCGCGCGGGGTCGGCGTCGTGCAGGGTCAGCTCGGCGACGCCGGCGTCGAGCAGGGCCAGCGCGATCGCCGAGCCTGCTCCCCCGGCGCCGACCTGCAGGGCCCGCGCTCGCTCGGTCCTCGCTCCATTCGCGCGGCAGGCGGCGACGAACGCCGCGCCGTCGACCTGGTCGCCGTGCCAGGTGCCGTCGGGGTTGCGCCGGGCGACGTTGACCGAGCCGAGGAACGCGGCGCGGTCGGTGAGGGTGGCGCAGTGCGCGGCCAGGCCGAACTTGTGCGGGACCGTCGCGATCAGCCCGGCGACGTTGCGGACCGGGCCGAGGCCGCGGACGACCGTGTCCAGATTGTCGGATAACACGTGCATCGGGACGCACACGGCGTCGCGGCCGCGGGCGACGAGGGCGCGGGTGACCCCGTCGGGGCTCTTCACCTGCGCGATCGGGTCGCCCAGGATCGGGACGACGAGGGTCTCGCCGGACAGGACGGGGTAGCCCGTGGCGACGTCGGGGGTCATCGGTTCTCCTTCACACGACGAGGATGGACCGCAGGTGCCGCGGACTCGCGGGGACGAACGTGCCGACTCGCGGGAGGGGCGCGCCCGCGGCTCCCCGGGGGGTGGGAGCCGCGGGCGCTGTTGTCACCCGGACGGGAGGTGGTGGAGCGCTCAGGTCTTCGCCTGTGCGCTCTCCCGAGCCGGGTCGGCATGTTCAGCGGCTCGAAGGTCCTGGCACGACGGGCAGAGCCCCCAGAAGACGACCTCGGCCTCGTCGACGGCGAAACCGTGGGCCTGCGACGGGGCCAGGCAGGGCGCGGGGCCGACCGCACAGTCGACGTCCTGCGTGACGCCGCAACGGCGGCACACCACGTGATGGTGGTTGTCGGCCACCCGACGCTCGAAGCGGGCAGGGTGGCCCGCCGGCTCGATCCGGCGCACGAGACCGGCGTCGACGCAGGCGGCCAGCACGTCGTAGACGGCCTGGGTGGAGACGGTGCCGAGCTGGGCGCGCACGGCCGCACCGACGGCGTCGGCCGTCGAGTGGGGGTGCTCGGAGAGCCAGGTGAGCACCGCCCGGCGGGGTGCGGTGACCCGCAGACCGGCGCCACGGAGGGCGTCGACGGCCGGGTCGGCGCGGGGAGTGTCGGCAGGAGGCGTCATGGCTCCGCCGACACTGCCCCGCTTTCTGGAACCGGTCAAATTCTCGAACCGGCGCAGGCCGCCTCCACAGCGGTGATCGGGTTCCCGGCCCAGTGCGGTCGTTCGGGTGACCCCACGACGTAGGACAGCCTCACCTCATACTGGACGACGCCGCCCGCCCCTCGACCGGAAGGTCCCGCATGTGCCGAACGTCCGGGTCACCGCACCACCGTCGGGGCCGGGCATGACCTCGACGGTGACGGAGCGGGTCCCGGGCCGGGCGCCCGTCCGCGTCGGCCCCGTTTCCGGGGTGTGGCGGCCCCGCGTCGTCGCCGTACCGCTGGTCTCCCTCGGCCTCCTGGCCGTCGTCTCCGCCTTGAGCATCGGGCGGGGAGACGTCCAGATCCCCGTCGGCGACGTGCTCGCGGTGCTCGCCGGTGGCGGAGCGCGGGCGCAGCAGTTCGTCGTCCTCGAGCTGCGGCTCCCCCGGGTGGCGGTCGGCGCTCTGGTCGGTGCCGCACTCGGCGTGGCAGGGGCACTCACCCAGGCCGTCGCCCGCAACCCGCTGGCGAGCCCGGACGTCCTCGGCGTCACCGCGGGAGCCGGTGCCGCGGCGGTCGCGGTGATCGCGCTCGGCGGGACGTCGGGGGTGGTCGGGCCGCTGCTGGCCGGCATCGGCCTGCCCGTCGCGGCCGTGATCGGCGGCCTCGGCGCCGCCGCGCTGGCGTACGCGCTGGCGTGGCGGCACGGCCTCGACGGCTACCGGCTGGTGCTCGTCGGCATCGGGATCGACGCCGCCGCGACGGCGCTCATCGACTGGCTGCTGGTGATCACCAAGGTCCAGGACGCCGCACGGGCCACCGTGTGGTTGACGGGCAGCCTCAACGGGCGGGGGTGGGAGCAGGTCGTCCCGGTCGCGGTGGCCCTGGTCGTGCTGGTCCCTGCCGCGCTCCTGCTGAGTGCCCGGGTCGGCGTGCTGCAGCTGGGCGACGACTCGGCGCGCGGGCTCGGGCTGCGCGTGGACCGGACCCGGGCCGCGCTGGTCGTGCTCGCCGTCGCGCTCGCGGCGGTCGCGACGTCGGCGGCCGGGCCGATCGCGTTCGTCGCGCTCGTCGTCCCGCAGATCTGCCTGCGGCTCGCGCACACCGCACGGCCCCCGCTGCTCGCGTCGGCGATCGGCGGCGCGCTGCTGGTGGTCGCCGCCGACCTGGTGGCCCGCACCATGCTGCCGGTCGAGCTGCCGGTCGGGATCGTCATCGCCGTGCTCGGCGCGCCCTACCTGCTGTTCCTGCTGACCCGCCGCCGGTCGTGACCCCGCTCGCCGACTCGGCCGCACGTCTGGCCGAGGCGTTCGATCATCCTGTGCTATGCGGTATCCCCGGCCCCGGCTGGACCCGCTGTGCGGAGGTCGACGCGGCGTTCGTCACCCGCTGGGAGCACGCCGTCGCGGCTCAGCACGTGCACGAGTTCGGCCGCAGCCACCCGACGACGGCCACGGGCTACGTCCTGGGCTGGTACGCGGGCATACCTGCCGGGTTGGGCGGCGCGCTGTTCCGGCTGGCCCGGCGCGTCCCGCGGTTGGACCGGGCCGCCGTCGCGTTCCGGCTCTGCTCCGAGGCCTACCCGGACGCCTACGCGCTGCTCGACACCCGGTTCTGGTGCCTGCCGACCGATCCCGCCGCCGACCACCCCGACGCCACGGCCGTGCGGGACGAGGCCGAGCTCGCCGCGGTGCTGCGCGCCCAGGTGCGCGAGCACGCCGACACCTTCCTCGCGCAGCACCCGACGCGGGGACGACTGCCGCGGCGAGCCCTGCTGGGCGCGTTCACCGACGGCGTCGACACCGGGCTGCAGCTCGGCGGCGACGCCACGCCCGAGCGACTGCTGCCCGAGGCGGCGCTCGCCCTGCCGGCCGGGCCGTCTGTGCTGCCGGCGTCGACGCTGGAGGTGGTGGTCGACGGCCGGGGGCGGCGGCACGTCGACCGTCGCACGCTGTCGTGCTGCTACTACTTCAAGGTCGACCCGGGCGCGGGCCCGTGCGGAACCTGCCCGCGGGTCCCCGTCGACGAACGGCTGCGCCGGTTCACCGAGCTTCCGGACGAGCCGTCAGCGGGTCAGCACTGACAAGGAAGGACCCCGGTCGCGGGTCAGGAGGGACGGAAGCGGCGGGCGATGCCGGCGAGCGTCACGCCGGGGCGGTAGTGCTGCGTCAGGTACGCGTTCAGCACGATGTTCGCACCGGCCAGCACCGGCACGAGGTACTGCGCCACGCGCTGGCGACGCTGCCACACCGCGACCTCGGGGGGCGTCTGCGCGTTCGGGATCGTGGCGTCCTTCGTGTCGAACGCGTCGCCGCGCTCCTGCACCCGCTCCGTGAGCTGACCGATCCGGTTCCCGCTGAAGGCGGCGAAGCCGGTCGCCGCGGCGCCGGCCACCGCGACGGCCGCCTGCGCCGCGCCCGCCCGGCCGATCCCGTGCTGGACGGCGAGCCGTCCCTTGCTCTCCCAGGTCAGCCGCGAGCCGGCGATGAGCACGGCCCCGATCCCGACCCACTGCACCGGGGCGAAGCGGCGCCAGGCCGACTCGGCGACCCGGACCTTGTCGACCCCGTCGCGGAGATCCGCGCCCGACTTGTTCACCCCCGCCACGCCCATCACCGAACCCCCGAACCACACCGCGGCTCCCAGGTCGTGGATGGCCTGGGCGGCGACTCGGCTGTCGGCCGTACTGATGGCGTTCATGCGGTGCTCTCCTGTGTCGTCGATCGGCTGTCCGCGGCTTACCCCCGTCCGCCCACCTCACACCCGCCGCAGTTGTTAGGAGAGGCTTGCCTGTCTAACGTGTGCCGGGTTCGTCGCCCTTGACCGGAAGGACACCGATGCCCCGCGCAACCCCCGCTCGCCGATTGCGCTGGGGAGCGACCCTGGCCCTGGCCCTGGCCCTGGGGGCGACCGCCTGCGGCTCACCCGCGCCGTCGGCTACGGCCTCCGGGTCCGCGTCGGGCGCGCCGTCGGCCGCCGCGGGCGCGTACCCGGTGACGATTGAGCACAAGTACGGCAGCACCGAGATCACCGCCGAGCCGCAGCGCGTCGTGCTGGTGGGCCTCAACGAGCAGGACGCGATGCTCGCCCTCGGCACGGTCCCGGTCGCGACCAGCAACTTCCTCGACGTCGACGGCGGGATCTTCCCCTGGGCGGAGGCGGCGCTCGGCGGGGCACCCCAGCCCGTGCTGCTCGACCAGACCGACGGGATCCCCTACGAGAAGGTCGCCGAGCTGACCCCGGACCTGATCGTCGGGCTGTACTCGGGTCTGTCCGACGAGCAGTACGCGACGCTGTCCAAGATCGCCCCGGTCGTCGCGCAGCCGCCCGGGCAGAAGGACTACAGCGTCTCCTGGGAAGACACGACGCTGACGGTCGGGAAGATCCTCGGCAAGCCCGCGGAGGCGCAGAAGCTCGTCGACGACACCGAGGCCCGGCTCGCGCAGGAACGCTCCGCGCACCCCGAGTTCGCCGGGAAGTCCGGGGTCGGGGCGACGTTCTACGAGGGCTACTACTTCTACGGCGCCGAGGATCCGCGTGGCCGTCTGCTCGGCTCCCTCGGCTTCACCGTGCCGCCGGACCTCGCGCAGTTCATCGACTCCGACGGCTTCGGCGGCACCGTGCCGGCCGAGCGTGCGTCGGTCCTGGACACGGACGGGATCGTCTGGGTCGGCCCCGACACGTTGCGCGCGCAGCTGGCCGGCGATCCGGTCTACAGCCGGCTCGACGTGGCGACGCAGGGCCGCGCGGTGTTCCTGAACGAGAACGACACGCTGGGCAAGGCGTTCTCGTTCGTGACGCCGCTGAGCATCCCGTACCTGCTCGACGGGCTGGTCCCGCAGCTGTCGGCGGCGGTGGACGGCGACCCGGCCACCGCCGCAGCGTGACGCGTGTCGTGACTCTCCGCCCGGACGGCCTTGACGGCGTCAGCCTGCACCTCGGCTACCACGACCGTGCGGTGGTGCACGGCGCCGACATCAGGCTGCGGGCCGGGCGGATCACCGCACTGGTCGGCCCCAACGGCAGCGGCAAGTCCACCCTGCTGCGCGCGCTCGCGCGGCTGCACCGGCCGATCTCCGGCGAGCTGCGGCTCGAATCCGCAGGCCACGGCGTCGATGCGCTCGCCCTGAGCGCCCGCGAGTTCGCGCGCGAGGTGACGCTGCTGGCCCAGAGCCGCCCCACCCCGGCCGGGTTGTCGGTGCGCGACGTCGTCGGGTTCGGCAGGCACCCGCACCGCGGCCGCTGGCGCGAGGGCGACGCCGGCGGGCCGGCCGCGATCGCCCACGCCATGGCCCTGACCCGGATCGGCGACCTGGGCGACCGGCCGGTCGACGAGCTCTCGGGCGGCCAGCTGCAGCGGGTCTGGCTGGCCTGCTGCCTGGCCCAGGACACTGCCGTGCTGCTGCTCGACGAGCCCACGACGTTCCTCGACCTGCGATTCCAGGTCGAGCTGCTCGACCTCGTCCGCGACCTCGCCGAGGCCGGCGGCGTGGCGATCGGGCTGGTGCTGCACGACCTCGACCAGGCCGCCGCGGTCGCCGACGAGCTGGTGCTGCTCGACGAGGGCCGGATCCGCCGCCACGGACCGGCGGCCGAGGTGCTCGACGCCGAGCTGCTGACCGAGGTGTACGGCATCCGCGTCGAGGTGGACCACGACCCGAGAACCGGCGCCGTGCGCACCCGTCCGGTCGGCCGGCACGGCCCGCGCACGGCGACTACCCCACCGATCCCGATGTCAGGACCCCGATGAGAGGACCTCGATGACCTCCCGACCCCGCGCGCTGCGCACCGTCCTCGGCGCGGTCGCCGGCCTGCTCGTGCTCGCCGCTTGCGGCACCACCGAGCCGCCGGCCGCGCCCGCCCCGGCCGCCCCCGCCCCCACGACGGCCGCCGGACCTGTCAGCCTGACCGACTCGCGCGGCAAGCAGATCAACCTGCCGTCGCCGGCGCAGCGGGTGGTCGCGCTCGAGTGGAATGTCGCCGAGCACGCGGTCTCGCTCGGGGTCATGCCGGTCGGGGTCGCCGACGTCACCGGCTACGGAAACTGGGTCAAGGCCGAGCCGCTGGACGCCTCCGTCGCGGACGTCGGGGTGCGCGGTGAGCCCAGCATCGACTCGATCGCCGCGCTGCGCCCCGACCTGATCCTGGCGACCGACGAACTCCCGGACACGGCGGTCACGCAGATGGAGGCCTTCGCCCCGGTCGCGTTCGTGAAGGGCAACGACGCGAAGGACAGCATCGGCACGATGCGGCGCAACCTCGAGCTCGTCGCCCAGGCCACCGGCAAGGGGGCCGAGGCCTCGGCCCTGCTGTCCGGGTTCGACGCCTCACTGGCCGACGCCAAGACCAAGCTGGCGGCCAATGCGGGCCAGAGCTTCGTGTTCACCGACGCCTACGTCGAAGGCAGCCAGGTCTCGATCCGCCCGTACGCCAAGGGCTCGCTGATCTCCGACGTCACGGAGCAGCTCGGCCTGACCAACGCGTGGACCGAACCCGGCGACGACGTCTACGGCCTGGGTGAGACCGACGTCGAGGGGCTCACCGCGGTCGGTGGCACGGACCACTTCCTCTACATCGCCAACGCCGCCGACGGCGGCGACCCGTTCACCGACCAGCTGGCCGCCAACGCGGTGTGGAAGTCCCTGCCGGTGGTGCAGCAGGGCCGGGTCGAGCGGATGCCCGACGGCATCTGGATGTTCGGCGGCCCGACGTCGATGGAGCAGTACGTCGACGCCCTCGTAACCACGCTCGGCGCGTAGTCGCGCTCCGTGTCGCAGCTCACGGCGATCCCGCCGGTCGCCGCTCCCGCCCGGCGGCTCCGCGTGGCGTCCGTGGTGGTCGTCGGCCTGGTGGCGGCGGCACTGCTCGCGGCGGTGCACCTCACCCAGGGCACGGCGGACGTCGGCCTCGCTGACCTCGTCAGGCTGTTGCTCGACGGCTCCGGCACCGAGCAGGAGGTCGCGGTCGTCGTCGCCTCCCGCATGCCGCGCTTGCTCGCCGGCGTGCTGGTCGGGGTGGCGCTCGGGGTGTCCGGCGCGGCGCTGCAGTCGATCGCGCGCAACCCGCTCGCGTCGCCGGACACGCTCGGCGTCGACGCCGGCGCCTACCTGCTGCTGGTGCTGGCCATCGCGCTGCGGTGGACGCTGCCGCTGCCGTTCGCGGGAGGCCTGGCCTTCGTCGGCGGCCTGGCCGCTGCGGCACTGGTGCTCACCCTGGCCTCCGGCGCCGGATCCGGGCCGACCCGGCTGGTCCTCGCCGGCTCGGCCATCGCGATGGCGCTCGACTCGGTCACCGTGACGCTGCTCCTGCTGTTCCGGACCGAGACCAGCGGCCTGTTCGCCTGGGGCAGCGGCTCGCTGGCGCAGTACGGGCTGTCGTCGGTGACCTGGATGGGTCCGCTGGTGCTGCTGACGGCGGGAGCGTTGGTGGCACTGTCGGGCCGCCTCGACATCCACGGCCTCGGCGACGACGCCGCCGCGGTGCTCGGGGTGAACTCGCGGCGGCTCCGGCTCGTGGTGGTGCTCCTCGCCGTGCTGCTGGCCGCCGCGTCGGTGACCGTGGCGGGCCCGATCGGCTTCGTCGGGCTGGCCGCCCCGGCGATCGTGCGGCTCCTCGGGCCACGGATCCCGGGACTGCTCCGGCACCGGGTGCTGCTCCCCGTCTCGGCGCTCTCCGGGATCGTCGTGGTGCTCGGCGCAGACGTGCTGGTCCGGTTCGCGCTCGGCGCGCAGGTCGGCGGCGTCGAGGTGCCCACCGGAGTGGTGACGTCGCTGTTCGGCGCGGTCTTCCTGGTCGTGCTGGCGTGCCGCTACCGGAGCTCCGGCCCGGTGCGTCCGGCCCCGGTGGCGCGCTCCTCCCGGCTCCGCGGCCGTCGCGGCTTCGTGGTGGTTGCCGTCGTCGTGGCGGTGGCCGCCGGCGCGGCGGCGGTCAGCGGGCTGCTGCTCGGCGACGCCTGGCTGCTCACGGGCGACCTGGCCAACTGGGTCGCCGGCCGCTCGGGACCGATCGTCACCAACGTCTTGGACGCCCGGGTCCCCCGCGTGCTCGCCGCACTGGTCGCCGGCGCCGCCCTCGCCGTGGCCGGCGCGATCATCCAGGCGGGCTGCCGCAACCCGCTGGCCGAGCCGGGCATCCTCGGTGTGACCAGCGGCGCCGGCCTCGGCGCCGTCCTCGTCCTCACGCTCGTCCCGACCGCCGGCACCTGGCCGATCACCGGGGCCGCCTTCGCCGGAGCCATGGTGGCGTCGGTGGTCGTGTTCGGGCTCGCGGCGCGCGGCGGGCTGGAGTCGGACCGGCTGGTGCTGATCGGGGTGGGGGTGGCGGCCGCGGCGGACGCGCTGATCACCGTGGTGATCGTGCTGACCGACCCGTGGAGCATCGCGAAGGCGCTGACGTGGCTGTCCGGGTCGACCTACCGGCGGACGCTGCCGCTGGTCGTCCCGGCGACGACGGTCCTGCTGCTGTCCGTGCCGCTGCTCGGGGGCGCGCACCGCACGCTGGACCTGCTGGCCGTCGACGACGACACCCCGCGCCTCGTCGGGGTTCGGCTCGACCGCGCCCGGCCGCTGCTGCTCGGCGTGGCGTGCCTGCTGACCGCGACGGCGGTGTCGGCGGTCGGCGTGATCTCGTTCGTCGGGCTGGTCGCCCCGCACGCCGCACGTGCGCTGGTCGGGGCCCGGCACGCCCGGATGCTCCCGGTGGCGGCGCTGCTCGGCGCGCTGCTGGTGTCGGCGGCCGACACTCTGGGGCGCACGGTGATCGCGCCGGGGCAGCTGCCGGCCGGGCTGCTGGCGGCGCTGGTGGGCACGCCGTACTTCGTGTGGCTGCTGTGGCGGTCGCGCTCGGTGGACTGACCCCTCAGACCGACGCCTTCGACTGCTCCACCGCCAGCGCGTCCACGAGGTCGTTCATCGGGTCGCCCGAGTGGCCCTTCACCCAGCGGAACGACACGTCGCCGCGCTCGTTCACCAGCGTGATCAGCGGCTCCCACAGATCGCGGCTGACCACGGGCTTCTTCGCGCTCGTCATCCAGCCACGCGCGATCCAGCCCTTCCACCAGCCGTCGCGGAAACAGTTGACGACGTAGGTCGAGTCGCTGACGACGACCAGCGGCCCGGGCAGCGCCCGCACCGCCTCCAGCGCCGCGCGGATCTCCATGCGCTGGTTGGTGGTCAGCGCCTCGCCGCCGCTGTCCTGCCGACCGTCCTTCGTCGCCCACGCCCAGCCGCCGGGGCCCGGGTTGCCCGAGCACGCGCCGTCCGTCCACACCTCGAGCGCGCCGTCGACGGCGGGCATGTCCGGGCGCGGTGCGGGGCGGGTCGGCCGGGCGGCCACCGGCTTGGGCTGCACAGACCCCGACGGGGCCGACTCCGCGCATGGCACATGCGCCCATCCACTGCCCGACTTCGCGATCTCCTCACCGGGCCGGACGGGCGAGGCGCAGACCGCGCAGGTGGTGGCGTACTTGGCGGTCATCGGCACGCGGAGGACTCTATCGACCGCCTCCGCGCGCCCCGACGTCGGCGAGCGGGTCGCCAGTCGGGCCCGAACCCGACTCATGACCCGCTCGCGGAACGAGCGAACGGCACGGCAGGAGCGGACCGATGTGCTCTCGCGCTGGAGGGCCCCCGGAACCGGGCATTGCGCTGCACGAACGTGGTGGCGTACGGCTCCGCCGCAGCGATGATCGACAGGGTGCGCGTTAACCTGGGCCCGTGGCCGACCCCCGCCCGGAGCGCTCGTCCCGGTTCGACGACGACCTGCTCGGCCTGGACCCCGACGACCCCGAGGCTCAGGCGTTCGCCGCCCATCTGGATCGCATGCAGCGCCAGGGGCCGGCCTACACCGTCGAGGGCTATCTCGACGGCGTGCGCACGTTCGCCGACTCCGTGAACCGCGCGGAGGGCGGCCGGTGGTGGGCGGCCGTGGTGCTGGTCGGGCTGCTGCTGGCCGTCGCCGGGTACGTGGTGTACGACGCGGTGCTCTTCGTCGTGGGCACCTGGCTGTGACTCGACCTACTGTGGAGTCATGGAGACCGAGAGCGCCCCGAAGGTCGTCAAGAGCGACGCCGAGTGGCGCGCCGAGCTGACCCCCGCCGAGTACCAGGTTCTGCGCCGGGCCGGCACCGAGCGCCCGTTCGCGGGCGAGTACACCGACACCAAGACCGAGGGCGTCTACGCCTGCCGCGCCTGTGGCGCGGAACTGTTCCGCAGCGACGCGAAGTTCGAGTCGCACTGCGGCTGGCCGTCGTTCTTCACCCCCCTGGCGGGCGACGCCGTGATCGAGCGGGTCGACACCTCGATGGGGATGCGGCGCGTGGAGGTGGTCTGCGCGACCTGCCACAGCCACCTCGGGCACGTGTTCGAGGGCGAGGGCTACGCGACGCCGACGGACCTGCGGTACTGCATCAACTCGATCTCGATGCGGCTGGTGCCCACGCAGGACTGACCCTCCGTCGTCGCCAGGCGGCCACATCCGTCACGCAGAGACCGCTCACCGCGGCTTTTCGTCAATTCGGACGAGAAGGTCTCGCGGCACGCCACACGTTCCGATAACGTTTCCGCAACGGGCCGTCACAACGCCCGTGTCACTTCACTTATGGGTGACAACAGACAGTGCTTCGACGGACGGGACGAGCTGGCGGTGTCGAACGAGCCGTTGCGGCAGCTGGTCGCACGACACCCGATCGGGCGTACAGCGGCGAGTCGTGCAGTGACACCGCGTGCCGATCGATGATCATGTTCCCAGGTCGGGGGATGGAGGATCCACGGTGAAGAACACCGAAGTAACGCAGCGCACGGATTCAGGTGGCCACGCCGTCGCGCAGGTCGTGTTCGCGCCCGGCTGTCCCCTGGCCGGCGGGATGATGCGATGAACGACGCGTCGACGCTGCAGATGGTGGCGATGATCGTCGCCGGCTACACGGTCGTGACCATCCCTCTCATGCTCGCGACGGGGCGCATCCTGCGCATCCGGTCGCAGCACATCCCGGTCCCGGAGCACGGCGCGGACGTCTACGTGGCCGCGCCGCAGCGCACCGAGCTGTCGTAGCCGGTCGCCCGCGCCGCTACGGCAGGGTCGCGGCCAGGTCGCCGACCTGGACCCGCGGTCCGGTGAAGAACGGGATCTCCTCGCGGACGTGTCGGCGCGCCTCGGTGGCGCGCAGGTCGCGCATCAGGTCGACGATGCGGTGCAGCTCGTCCGCCTCGAAGGCGAGGATCCACTCGTAGTCGCCCAGAGCGAACGACGAAACGGTGTTCGCGCGCACGTCCGGGTAGCCGCGGGCGGCCTTGCCGTGATCGGCGAGCATCGTGCGGCGCTCGGCGTCGGGCAGCAGGTACCAGTCGTACGAGCGGACGAACGGGTAGACGCAGACGTAGCGCCGCGGCTCCTCGCCCGCGAGGAACGCCGGCACGTGGCTCTTGTTGAACTCGGCAGGCCGGTGCAGCGCGGCCTGGCTCCACACCGGCACGCTGGCGCGGCCGATCGCGGTGGTCCGGCGCCAGTCGGCGTAGGCCGCCTGGAGCGATTCGATCTCCTCGGCGTGCCACCAGATCAGGTAGTCGGCGTCGGCGCGCATGCCGGCGAGGTCGTACACGCCGCGGACGACCACGCCCTTGCCCTCCAGCGCCTCGACGAACTCCGCGGCCTGTGCCGCGGCCGCACTCCGGTCGTCGCCGAGCCGCCCCGGCTCCACCCGGAACACCGACCACATCGTGTAGCGGACGGTCGAGTTCAGTGCGGAGTAGTCGAGGCGAGCCATGCGGCCATTCTATTGGCTCTGTTGACTCAGGCTCGGCCTCAGCGCGCGGTCGCGGCCACCAGCTGCTCCGCCACCCGCTCCGCCGCCGCCCGCGCCGTCCCCACACACGCCGGCACCCCGACGCCGTGCAACGCCGCCCCGGCCACCGCCAGGCCCGGCACGCAGGCGACCGCGTCGTCGATCGCGCCTACCCGGTCGACGTGCCCGACCCCGTACTGCGGCAGGCCCCCACCCCACCGCTGCACGTGCACCGCGACCGGGGCCGCGGTGATGCCGGCCAGCGTCGCGAGATCGGCGCGGGCGCGGGCGACCAGCTCGGCGTCGTCGACCTGCAACGTCGCCTCCTCGCCGTACCGGCCCACCGATGCGCGCAGCCGCACCAGGCCGTCGGTCGCCGACGCCGTGAGGTGCGGCCACTTGCGCGACGAGTGCGTCGCCGCCTTGATCGACACCGGCTCACCCGCCGCGACCAGCACGCCGGACGTCGCCGGCAGCCGCGTCGCGTCGCCCTCCGGGTAGGCCAGCGCGACGACGACGGACGACGCCAGTTCGATCTCCCCCGCCGCGGTTGCGGCGGTGGGCACGACGTCCGCCAGCAGCCGCGCGACCGCGGGAGCGGGTACGGCGAGCACCACGGCGTCGACGTCGAGGGCACCCTGGTCCGGACCGAGGACGAGCCGCCATCCGTCGGCGAGCCTGTTCAGGGCGCGGACCGTGGTCGACAACCGGACGTCCACGCCGGTCGCGAGGGCGTCGACGAGCACGGCGTAGCCACCGCGCAAGGCCCCGAACACGGGCGGCTGTGCAGGAACGGGCAACTCACCGTGCACAGACGCAGAACTCGCGTGCACAGACGCTGGACTCGCGGGGGGTGGGGCGGTGGCCCGGTCGGCGGCCGCGGTCACCGAGGAAGCACCCGCATCCAGGGCGACGGCGAGTGCGGGCACCGTCGCCCGCAGTCCCAGCGCATCCACCCGGCCCGCGTAGACGCCGCCGAGCAACGGGTCGGCCAGCCGGTCGGCCAGCTCGTCGCCGAAGCGGTCCCGCAGCAACCCGCCGAGTGCGACGTCTCCCCCGGGCGCCCAGTCGATCGGCCGGTCGCGTTCGGCCCTCGCCGCCGCCGTTCCTGCCGCAGACAGGACACCGTCGAGCCGGGCGGCGCTCGTCGGGACGCCCAGCAGCGTGCCGGTCGGCAGCGGAACCGTGACGCCACCTGCCCGCACGGAGGCCGCCGCACCGGCCGGGTGCACCACCTCGCCGGCCAGCCCCAGATCGTCGAGCAGCTCGCGCAGCTCGGGCCGCCGCCACAGGAACGCCTCGGCGCCCACGTCGTAGGGCACGCCCGCGAGGTCCACCGTCCGTAGCACACCGCCGACGCGGTCGCGCTGCTCGAGGACGACGACCTCAGCGGCCGGCCCGAGCAGCGTCCGGAGCCGGTGCGCGGCGGTCAGACCCGAGATCCCACCGCCGACGACCGCGACCCGCGGAGAGCTCACGGCTCCAGGCCGTGCACCAGCTCGACGAGCCGGGTGAGGACGTCCGGGTCCGTTCCCGGCAGCACTCCGTGCCCCAGGTTGAACACGTGCCCGGGCGCGCCCCGGCCCTCGGCGACGATGCGGAGCGCCTCGTCCTCGACCGTCGCCGCACCGGCGAACAGCACCGCCGGGTCCAGGTTGCCCTGCAGGGCGACGCGTCCGCCGGTCCGTCGGGCGGCGTCGTGCAGTGGCACCCGCCAGTCGACCCCGACGACGTCCGCGCCCGCCTCGGCCATCGCGCCGAGCAGCTCCCCGGTGCCGACACCGAAGTGGATCCGCGGCACACCGGCGTCGGCCAGCCCGGCGAGCACGCGGGCCGAGTGCGGCAGGACGTACTCGCGGTAGTCGCGCAGCGAGAGCGCGCCCGCCCACGAGTCGAACAGCTGCACGGCGTCCACCCCGGCGTCGACCTGCGCCCGCAGGAACGTCGTCGTGATGGCGGCGAGCCTGCCCATCAGGGCGTGCCACACCTGCGGTGCGGAGTGCATGAGCGCCTTGGTGCGCTCGTGGTTGCGGCTCGGGCCGCCCTCGACGAGGTAGGAGGCGAGCGTGAACGGGGCGCCGGCGAAGCCGATGAGCGGCGTGGGACCCAGCTCGCGCAGCAGCAGACCGACCGCGTCGGCCACTGGGGCGACCTGGTCGGCGTCCAGGGTGGGCAGCCGATCGACGTCGGCCGCGGTGCGCACCGGCGAGGCGACGACCGGCCCTGTGCCGAGCACGATGTCGACGTCGATCCCGGCCGCGAACAACGGCACGACGATGTCGCTGAACAGGATCGCCGCGTCCACCCCGTGCCTGCGGACCGGCTGCATCGTGATCTCGCACGCGAGCTCGGGCGTCAGGCAGGCGGCGAGCATGCCGGTGTCCGCCCGCAGCGCCCGGTACTCGGGCAGCGACCGCCCCGCCTGGCGCATGAACCACACCGGCACGTGCGCCGGACGTCCACCGCGGGCGGCGACGAGGAAGGGGGCATCACGCAGCTCGCGGCGCGCCCGGGTCACGGGCGGTACGACCGCGGCGGGTGAGGTGACCGGCTGGACGACCATGACCTGTCCATGGTCCCATGCGACCACCCGGTCGCGCGCGCCGCCCACGGCGTCGCCCGATCGGTCACCGGCGCGCCTGGGTCGGTGACCCGGCGCTTCGATCTAGAGTCCCCGCTCGTGCCCGACCCGACCGGTCCTCCGGAGGAGTTCCGGCGCGCGGTCGCCGCGCTGTCGGCGGTGCGGCCGCGCCCGGAACTGGTCGTGGCCCCCCTCGACGCGCCACCCCGGCTGGCGCCCTACACGTGGGCCGTCAGCATCGAGGCCGACGCCGCGCGCGCCCCGGGCGAGGAGCTCGACGAGCCCGACACGTCCGGTCGCCTGATCCTCCTGCACGACCCCGCCGGGCAGGACGCGTGGGAGGGCCGCTTCCGGTTCGTCTGCTTCGTGCAGGCGCGGCTGGACCCGGAGCAGGTCGGCGACGAGATGCTGCCGACCGTCGGTTGGTCGTGGCTGACCGAGGCGCTGGAGCAGAACGGGGCCGCGCACGTCGCCCTCGGCGGGACCGTGACCCAGACGTCGTCGGTGCGCTTCGGCGACATCGCCGGCCCGCGCCGCGACGACGACGTGGAACTGCGCGCGTCGTGGACTCCCGTCGGCGGCGACGGGTCGGGTGTTGACCTGCGATGTCACGCCGAGGCCTTCTGCACGCTCGTGTCGACGGCAGCCGGGCTGCCACCCGTCGGGATCGCCCAACTGGCTCGCTAGATCGGGTGAACCCTCCGTAGCCGTTACGTCGTGTCCGACGTGCCGGAACGTGACCAATCGATCACTCCGGCGAGTGATCGCAGGCTGACACGGCTGTAACCTTCACACTCCCGGGAGCGAGGGCATACACGACGTTAGACCGCTTGGGGGGTACGGTTCATCCCACGACACCACCTCGGGCGGTGAACGTCACCGTCCGCCGCCGTAGGGGCTGGTGGCGGTCGGGGGGCAACGACCGACTCCAGGAGGTAGATGACGTGGCCGTACTTGGCCAGAGTGCGTCCGTACGCAGCACCGCCGGAGCGATGCTGTCACCGGCAGCGATCCCGCATCCGCGGGAGGAGCACTTCTCCGTGCTCGTGGTCGACGATCACCCCCTCCTGCGCGAGGCCATCGCCGCCCGGCTGCGCTCGATGGGAGCCGGCACGGTGCACGAGGCCGCCTCGGTGGCCGAGGCGCGCGCCCGCGCGCACGCCAACGGGCCGTGCGACCTCGCCATCCTCGATCTCGGTCTGCCGGACGGCAGCGGCCTGGACCTGGTGACGGAGCTGCGCTCGCTGGGCTGGATGCGGCTCGTCGTGCTCGCGTCGTCGGACGACCCGTACGCGGTCCGCTCGGCCTTTCAGGCCGGCGCGCAGGCGTACCTGCTGAAGTCGGCGTCGCCTGCGGTGGTGACGGACGGCGTCAAGCGGGTGCTCGACGGCGGCGTCTACGCCGACCCGACGGTCGCGCCGCTGCTGGCCACGGGCACCAGGGTCCCCGGCACCGACAACACCCCGCGCGAGCTGTCGGCCCGTGAGGTCGAGGTGCTCCAGCTGGTCGCCGACGGGCAGTCGAACAAGGAGATCGGCGAGGCGCTGAGCCTGTCGGCGCTGACGGTCAAGAGTCACCTGTCCCGCATCGGGCGCAAGCTCGGCACCGGCGACCGCGCGCAGATGGTCGCGCTCGCCATGCGGGCCGGGGTCATCCGCTGACCGCGGAGCCCGTCCCGGAGCCCGACCCGGCACCGGTGCCCCTGCTCGCCCCGGCCGACGGCCTGCCGCCGGTCGTGGCCGACCGCGCCGCGTTGAGCGACGTGGCGGAGAAGCTCGGAGCGGGCACCGGGCCGGTCGCCGTCGACGCCGAACGGGCGTCGGGCTTCCGGTACTCGCAGCGGGCGTACCTGGTCCAGCTGCGGCGTGCCGGTGCGGGCACCGCACTGGTCGACCCGATCCCGCTCGGCAGCGACCTGCACGAACTCGCACCCGCGTTCGTCGGCGTCGAGTGGGTGCTGCACGCGGCGTCGCAGGATCTCCCCTGCCTCGCCGAGGTGGGGCTCGCGCCGGAGTCGCTGTTCGACACCGAGCTGGCCGGACGGCTCGCCGGGCTCCCCCGCGTCGGGCTGGGTCCGCTGGTGGAGCAGCTCCTCGGGCTCTCGCTCGAGAAGGGCCACGGCGCCGCCGACTGGTCGCGGCGCCCGCTGCCCGACGACTGGCTCGTCTACGCCGCGCTGGACGTCGAGGTGCTGGTGGAGCTGCGCGACGTCCTCGCGGACCTGCTGGCCGAGCAGGGCAAGCTCGAGTGGGCCCACCAGGAGTTCGAGGCCGTGCGCACCGCCGGCTCGCCTGCGCCCCGGGCGGAGCCGTGGCGGCGCACGTCGGGCCTCCACAAGATCCGCAAGCCGCGGGCGCTGGCCGCCGTGCGGGCGCTGTGGGAGGCCCGCGACCGCCTCGCCGCCGAGCGCGACATCGCTCCCGGCCGTGTGCTCCCGGACGCGGCGATCGTCGACGCCGCCGTGACCGAGCCGACCTCCCCGGGCGCGCTGGCGGCGCTCCCGGTGTTCCGCGGCCGTTCCCAGCGCCGCCTCACGTCGTACTGGTACGCGGCGCTGGCCCAGGCCGCCCGCCTCGACCCCGACGCGCTTCCGGCGCCGACGGCTCCGGCCGACGGCCCCCCGCCCGTCGCCCGGTGGGCCGATCGCGACCCCGCCGCGGCCGCGCGGCTCTCGGCCGCCCGTGCCGGCATCGCAGCCCTCTCGGAGGAGTGGTCGATCCCGGCGGAGAACCTGCTGCAGCCCGACCTCCTGCGCCGCGTGTGCTGGTCTCCCCCGGAAGACGGCGACGTCGCCGGCGCCCTGCGGGCGGGCGGGGCGCGCCCGTGGCAGGTGCAGCTCGTCGCGCCGATCCTCGACGAGGCCGCGCACACCTCGGCCTGAGCGGTGCCCGTCAGGCCGCAGCCGTCGCCGTGCCGACTCGCCCGCTGAGCGGTCACGGCATCGGCAGCTGCACCGTGACCGTCAGCCCGCCGCCCGGCACCGGCTCGGCCGCCACGGTGCCCCCGTGGGCGTGCACCACCGCACGGACGATCGAGAGCCCCAGCCCCGAGCCGGGGGTGTCGGCGGTGCGGTCCACCGGTCCGCGCCGGAACGGCTCGAACAGCTCCTCCACCCGGTCCGGCGCGATCTCCGGGCCGCTCGAGCTGACGCACAGCTCGGCGGACCGGGCCTGCAGGCCGGTACCGATCCTCACCCAGCCCGCGGTGACGTTGTGCCGCACCGCGTTCTCGACGAGGTTCCCCGCCACCCGCTCGAGCAGCACGGGGTCGCCCACCGTCGGCGCCGGAGCACGGTGCTCGGTGATCCGCAGCCCGCGTCGGGCGGCCTCGGCGCGCACCGCGGCGACGGCGGGCACGACGACGGCGGCGAGGTCGACCGTGCGGACCACGGCGGG
This sequence comes from Pseudonocardia charpentierae, assembly GCF_031845345.1. Classification (NCBI taxonomy): domain Bacteria; kingdom Bacillati; phylum Actinomycetota; class Actinomycetes; order Pseudonocardiales; family Pseudonocardiaceae; genus Pseudonocardia; species Pseudonocardia charpentierae. Next base: position 47,288 of record NZ_JAVREJ010000008.1, read on the forward strand.
GTCGACGGCCGACGGCGCCTCGGTCCGCGCCAGCAGGAGCAGCCCGGAGATCAGCTCGTCGGCCCGCCGGGTGGCGTCGCGGACGACCTCGCCCATCCGCCGCAGCTCGTCGACGTCGGCGTCGGGATCGGCGAGGGTCACGTCGACCTCGGTCCGCAGCACCGCCAGCGGCGTGCGCAGCTCGTGGCTGGCGTTGGCGACGAACCGGCGCTGCGCGTCGAACGCCGCCTGCAGCCGGTCGAGCATCGCGTCGAAGCCCGCGGCCAGCTCGGCGACCTCGCCGCGGGCGTCGCTGAGCCCCAGCCGGGTGTCGAGCGACTCGGCCGAGAGCCGTCGCGCCGTCGCCGTGACCGCATGCAGCGGCCCGAGCACCCGCCCGACCAGCCACCACGACACGACCGCCGCCGCCAGCACCACGAGCGGATAGGCGATCAGGCCTGCGCGCAGCACCTCCGTCTGCATCGCGGCCCCCACGGCGGCGCTGACCTGCTCCGCCGGCACGTCCAGACCGCCGACGCGCACCCGGCTGCCGGGCGGAAGGGCGGGAACCGCGTTCGCGACTCCGCCGACGAGCAGCCAGCCCAGCCACAGGAGCAGGGCGCTGACCAGCGCGACGAGCCCGGTGCTGAGCAGTGTGAGCACCGGCCGCAGGCCCGTGGCGCGCCACCCGGCGCCCGGGTCGCGGGTGGGCCGCGCGGCATCGACGGGCGACGCGGCGGACACGGCGCGATCCTCGCACGCCCCACGCTTGTCCTACAGACCAGCGCCGCAGCGAAGCGAGGCGGTGGTCTGTAGGTGGAGTCGCGAACGACGCCGGGTCACGAACCGGCGCCGACGCGGGTGTGCCTCAACCGGCCGCCGGGACGCGGTAACCCGCCCCCACCACCGTCTCGATCACTCCCGGGTCGCCGAGCTTCTTGCGCAGGGTCATCACCGTCACCCGCACGGTGGTCGTGAACGGGTCGGCGTTCTCGTCCCACACCCGCTCCAGCAGCTCCTCGCTGCTCACCACCGCTCCCCCGGCGCCCATGAGCACCTCGAGCACGCCGAACTCCTTGCGGGTCAGCTCCACCGGCCGCTCCGCGCGGCGGACGACCCGGCGGGCCGGGTCCAGCGCGACGTCGCCCGCCACGAGCAGCGGCGGTGCCGCCGGCGTCGCCCGCCTGCCGAGCGCCCGGCAGCGGGCCACCAGCTCGGGGAAGTCGAAGGGCTTGGCCAGGTAGTCGTCGGCGCCGCGGGAGAACCCGTCGACCTTGTCGGCCAGCGTGCCGCTCGCCGTGAGCATCAGCACCCGCGTCGTCGACCCCGAGGAGACGATCTCCGCGCACAACCGGTCGCCGGACATGCCCGGCAGGTCGCGGTCCAGCACGACCACGTCGTACCGGGTGATCGTCGCCTTCTCGTGCCCGGTGTCGCCGTCGTACGCCACGTCGACGGCCATCCCCTCACGGCGCAGCCCGCGGGCGATGGCGTCGGCCAGCGCGCGCTCGTCCTCGACCACCAGCACCCGCATCAGCGCGCCTGCTCCTCGGGGCCGAAACCGGACAGGCCGTCCGGGTCGAAGCCGTCCAGGCCGCGCGTGTCCAACCGGCGGGGCCGACGGTGTCCCGCCGTCACCCCGGCCCGGGATCCCGGCAGCGCCGCCGCCCACTCCGTCACCCGACGCGCGACGTCCTGCGCGGTCAGCCCCGCCGCGGCCAGCACGTCCGGCCGGTTGCCGTGCTCGAGGAACTCCTGCGGCAGCGCGAGGTCGCGCAGCGGGACGTCGCACTCGGCGGTCCGCAACGCGTCCGACAGCGCCGAACCGAACCCCCCGTGCCGTCCGCTGTCGCTGACCGTCACCACGAGCTGGTGCCCGGAGGCGAGTCCGACCAGCGCGTCCGGGACCGGCAGCACCCACCGCGGGTCGACCACCGTCACCGCCACGCCCTGCGCCGCCAGCCGCTCGGCCGCCGCCACCCCGAGCTCGGCGAACGCCCCCACGCACACCAGCAGCACCTGCGGCCCTGCTGAGTCACCCATCGGGGCCTCGTCGAGGTCGGGCTCACGCAGGACGTCCACCCCGCCGATCCGACGCACCGCGGGCACCGAACCGATCACCGCGCCCTTCGGGAAGCGCAGCGCCGTGGGTCCGTCGTCGACGGTGACGGCCTCGGCCAGCTCCTCGCGCAACGTCTCGGCGTCGCGCGGTGCGGCCACCCGCATGCCCGGCACGACACCCAGGATCGACAGGTCCCACATCCCGTTGTGCGACGGCCCGTCGTTGCCGGTCACCCCGGCGCGGTCCAGGACGAGCGTGACGGCCTTGCGGTGCAGGGCGACGTCCATCAGCAGCTGGTCGAAGGCCCGGTTGAGGAAGGTCGAGTAGATGGCGACCACCGGGTGCAGCCCGCCTGCGGCCAGGCCGGCCGCCGAGGTCAGCGCGTGCTGCTCGGCGATGCCGACGTCGAAGCAGCGGTCCGGGAAGGCCTCGGCGAACGGCGCGAGCCCCGTCGGGCCGAGCATGGCCGCGGTGATCGCGACGACGTCCTGGCGCGCCCGGCCCAGCGCCACCATCTCCTCGGCGAACACCGACGTCCACCCGACCGGCGTCGGCCCCGTGGGCCGGCCCGTCTCGGGGTCGAACGCGGCCGGGCTGTGCATCTGCTCGGCGACGTCGTTCTCGGCCGGTGCGTACCCACAGCCCTTGCGGGTCACCGCGTGCACGATCACCGGCCCGCCGAACTGCTTCGCCCGGCGCAGCGCCGACTCCATGGCCGCGGTGTCGTGGCCGTCGACCGGCCCGAAGTACTTCAGCCCGAGGTCGGCGAACAGCTCCTGCGGGCTGAGCGCGTCCTTCACCCCGGCCTTGAGCGCGTGCAGCCCGGTGTAGAGCGGACGGCCGACGACGGGAGTGCGCCGCAGCGTGTCCTTGCCGGCCTCCAGCACCCGCTCGTAGCCCGGCTGCAACCGGAGCGAGGCGAGGCGGTCGGCCAGGCCCCCGATCGTCGGGGCGTACGAGCGTCCGTTGTCGTTGACGACGATGACGACGTTGCGGTCGTGCCCCGCCGCGATGTTGTTCAGCGCCTCCCATGCCATGCCGCCGGTGAGCGCGCCGTCGCCGATCACCGCGACGACGTGGCGCTGCTGCCCGGTGAGCGCATAGGCGCGCGCCAGCCCGTCCGCCCACGACAGCGAGGTGGACGCGTGGCTGTTCTCGACGTGGTCGTGCTCGCTCTCGGCCCGGCTCGGGTAGCCGGACAGGCCGCCGGCCTTCTTCAGCCGCTCCCACCCGTCGACCCGGCCGGTGAGCAGCTTGTGCACGTAGGCCTGGTGTCCCGTGTCCCAGATGAGCGTGTCGCGCGGGGAGTCGAACACCCGGTGCAGCGCGATGGTCAGCTCGACGACACCCAGGTTCGGGCCGAGGTGGCCCCCGGTCCGGGCGACGCTCGCGACGAGAAAGCGACGGATCTCGGCCGCGAGCTCGGTGATCTCTCGGGGGTCGAGCCGCCGGAGGTCCGCCGGGCCGCGCAGGCGACGCAACAGAGTCACAGGGGCCAGTCTACGGACGGCGCGGGCGCGCACCCGTCGGGCGCGGCCCGGCGGGCGTCGGGGCGTTCGGCTGCATCAGGTGGCGCTCAGGCCTGCGGACGTCCGGGGAAGGCGTGGGTCGGCGCCGCGGGCGGCCCGAACCGCACGAGGTTGCGCCCGTCGCGCTTGGCGGCGTACAGCGCGGCGTCGGCCGCGCCGAGCACCTGCTGGAGCGTGCAGGTGCGGCCCAGGTCGAACACGGCCCCGACCGAGGTGGAGATGCCCTCGATGGTCAGCGGTCCGTCCGGGGTGTGCACCGCGACGGCGAGCTGGCCGATCCGCTCGCGGATGCGCTCCGCGATCAGCTCCATCTGACGGTGGCCCGCCGACGTCGGCTCGAGGCCGCGCAGCAGCACCGTGAACTCCTCGCCGCCGAAGCGGCCGACGACGTCGCCCTCGCGCACCTCGGCCCGCAGCGTCTCCGCGACCGCGGACAGGACCTCGTCACCCGCGAGATGCCCGTACGTGTCGTTGACCGACTTGAAGTGGTCGAGGTCGAGGATGAGCAGGCCCGCGGCGGCTCCCTGGCGCTGCGCACGGCGCAGGGCCCGCTCGGCCTTGTCGTGCCAGGCCGCGGCGTTCAGCAGGCCCGTCTTGCCGTCCGTCGCGGCCCGCTGCTCGAGCTGGCGGGCCATGTCGGCGCGGTGCAGCACCACCAGGGGCACCAGCACGAGCAGGACGAGCCAGGCGTTGAGCACCACGGCCACGGCGGTCAACGCGCCGAGCGACAACGTGGCGATCTCGAGTGCGATGTCGTCGACCTTGCCGAGCAGGTGGCGGACCCGCCCGTGCGGCTCCGGGCCCGACCCCTCCTGCAGCGCGATCACCCCGACCACGAGGACGTTGTTGACCACGGCGTAGACCACCACGGCCAGGGCGAGCACGGCCAGCCCGGCCGCGCCGTCCGTCCAGCGGGGCGCCCCGCCCGAGCCGGTGACCACGGCGTGCGCGGCCTGGGTCGCCAGGACGACCGCCGCGGCGGTGTAGACGTTGCGGTGGAGCCGGCTCTTCGCGGGCCGCCAGACCCGCACCCACAGGTGTGAGTACAGCGCGACGACGACGACCGCGGCGAGCGGCGGCGGGAGCAGCAGGGCGGCGGCGAAGGTCCAGACGGAGCTGAGGTCGTAGTACGACGACTCGGAGACGCGTCGGCGCATCCGCTCGACCTTGCTCGCGATCTCGGTGTGCACGAGCCCGAGCAGCACGAGCGCAGCGGTGAGCAGGACGTCGCGGCCGGTGGCGCGGAGCGGGACGATCTGCGCCCCCACGAGCAGCGCGGCCGCGCCGCAGACGAGCACCACGGCGACCACGACCGAGCCGCGCAGCTGCCACATCTCCCAGTGGCCGATCAGCCAGGGACGCACCCGGGGCCGCCGCAGGTACGGCCGGTCGGGGGACCGTCCCATGTCAGCTCCTCCTCTGTCGCGAACGAGACCTGAGAGTAGTCACTCCGCAGCGGAAAGTGATCGTCCGGCTGGGGAACCGGACGTGTGGATTTCGCTGCTGGATCGTCGCGCAGGGTGACGAATACCGCTCGTCGTCCACGGACGACCGCCGATCGGAAGGAGGACGAGGGGCCGCATCCGACACCCGGCGTTGCTCGTTCGACCGACCGAGACACCATCGGCCCGCAAGGAGACCCGCATGTCGAACCGCTCCTGGTGAACCCACGCTCGGTGCATGCGGATGTGACCCTTCCCCGTGCCCTGGGTGGACCGTCGGCGAGCCGGCGGACGTGTGGCCCACCGTAGGCATCCGAATGCAGTAGGTCAGCGAGGTTGCCGACCGTCCCCTCGAACGGTCGCAAGCAGGCGGCGAACGGCCACCTCCCGGCGAGGAGCGGCGCCGGTGCTCAGCGGGGCACGGTGGCCCGGTGCCCGCCCGCCCGCAGCGCCGCCCGCAGCGCTCCGGCGTGCCGGTCCTGCTCGGCGGGGTCGACCGAGGCCGCGGCGTTGGCGAAGTCGAAGGCCCTCATGTCCGCCGCCGGGAAGACGTGCACGTGCAGGTGCGGGACCTCGAACCCGGCCACCAGCAGCCCCACCCGTGGCGGCGCCCACACGGCACGGATCGCGGCACCCACAGCGTGTGCGACGGTCGTGAGATGGGCCAGGAGAGGCGGCGGGGCGTCGGTCCACTGGTCGACCTCGAGGCGCGGCACCACCAGGGTGTGGCCCGGCCCGAGCGGGTTCACCGAGAGGAACGCGACCGCGTACTCGTCGGACCAGACGAAGCGGGCGGGCAGTTCCCCGGCGATGATGCGGGTGAAGACGGTGGCCATGGAGGGCGAACCTAGGGCACGTGGGCTTTCCGACACTGTCGGTGGTGCCCGGTAGCGTTTGCCTCACCGAGCACCGGGGTGCTCCGGACCCATGTCGACCGCACCCCTGCGCCCGGCCCCCAGCAGCCGATCGATCCCGGACACCGCCACCGCGGCGAGTCCTTCCCCACCAGTGACGACGAGCCGGCGAGAGCCGGAGAGCGAGGACGCCATGCGGCCGTGGCCGGGAAGTGCCTACCCCTTGGGCGCGAGCTACGACGGCGCCGGGACGAACTTCGCGATCTTCTCCGAGATCGCGGACCGCGTGGAGCTGTGTCTCTTCGCCGAAGACGGTACCGAGACGCGCGTCGAGCTCCGCGAGGTCGACGGCTTCGTGTGGCACGGCTACCTGCCCACCGTCGAGCCGGGACAGCGCTACGGCTACCGGATCCACGGTCCGTACGACCCCGCCGAGGGCCTGCGGTGCAACGCGAACAAGCTGCTGATCGATCCCTACGCCAAGGCCCTCGACGGCCCGGTGGAGTGGGACGAGGCAGTGTTCGGCTACCCGTTCGGGAGCCCGGACGAGCGCAGCGACACCGACTCGGCGCCGTTCGTGCCGAAGTCGGTGGTCGTCAACCCGTTCTTCGACTGGGGCAGCGATCGCCACCCGCGCATCCCGTACCACGAGACCGTGATCTACGAGGCGCACGTCAAGGGCCTCACCTTCCAGCACCCCGACATCCCCGAGGAGCTGCGCGGCACCTACACGGGCCTGGCGCACCCGGTGATGATCGAGCACCTGAAGAACCTGGGCATCACCGCCGTCGAGCTCATGCCGGTGCACGAGTTCATCACCGACCACCACCTGCAGGAGAAGGGCCTCACGAACTACTGGGGCTACAACACCATCGCGTTCCTGGCCCCCCACCACGCCTACTCGCAGGCGAACAGCCGGGCGGGCAGTCAGGTGCAGGAGTTCAAGGCGATGGTCCGCGACCTGCACAACGCGGGCATCGAGGTGATCCTCGACGTGGTCTACAACCACACGGCCGAGGGCAACCACATGGGCCCCACGCTGTCCATGCGCGGCATCGACAACGCCGCCTACTACCGCCTCGTCGAGGACGACCAGCGGTACTACATGGACTACACGGGCACCGGCAACTCGCTCAACGTGCGCAACCCGCACACCCTGCAGCTGATCATGGACTCGCTGCGGTACTGGGTCACCGAAATGCACGTCGACGGCTTCCGCTTCGACCTCGCGTCCACCCTCGCCCGCGAGTTCTACGACGTCGACCGCCTGTCGGTGTTCTTCGACCTGGTCCAGCAGGACCCGGTGATCAGCCAGGCCAAGCTGATCGCCGAGCCGTGGGACGTCGGCCCCGGCGGCTACCAGGTCGGCAACTTCCCCCCGTTGTGGACGGAGTGGAACGGCAAGTACCGCGACACGGTCCGCGACTTCTGGCGCGGCGAGCCCGGCACGCTCGGCGAGTTCGCCTCACGCCTGACCGGCAGCAGCGACCTGTACAAGGCCGACGGCCGACGCCCGTACGCGTCGATCAACTTCGTGACCGCGCACGACGGGTTCACGCTCAACGACCTCGTCTCGTACAACGAGAAGCACAACGAGGCGAACGGCGAGGGCGGCAACGACGGCGAGAGCCACAACCGCTCGTGGAACTGCGGGGTCGAGGGCCCCACGGACGACGCGGCGGTGCTCGACCTGCGGGCGCGCCAGCAGCGCAACTTCATCACCACGCTGTTCCTGTCCCAGGGCGTGCCGATGCTGCTGCACGGCGACGAGCTGGGCCGCACCCAGAGCGGCAACAACAACGTCTACGCCCAGGACAGCGAGATCGCCTGGATGGACTGGTCGCTGTCGACCAAGAACGCGGGCCTGGTCGGCTTCACCGCCGGGGTCAGTGCCCTGCGCGCCGGACACCCGGTGTTCCGCAGGCGCCGGTTCTTCGCCGGCAAGCCGATCGGCCGCAGCCGCGGCACGGACGGCCGCACGGCCCTGCCGGACATCGCCTGGTTCACCCCCGCCGGCGAGGAGATGACGGAGCACGACTGGGACTCCGGGTTCGGCAAGTGCGTCACCGTGTTCCTCAACGGCCAGGGGATCACCGAGGCCGACACCCGCGGTGAGCGGGTCACCGACGACTCCTTCCTCCTGTGCCTCAACGCGCACTACGAGGACATCGAGGTCACCCTGCCGCCGCCGGAGTACGGCACGGGCTGGGCGATCGTGGTCGACACCGCCGTGGGCGAGGTGCTCACGCTGACCACCGTCCCCGGCGTGGTGGCAGCCGACCCGCCGCGGGTCGCGGGCGGGGCGAAGCGCCCGGTGCCCGCCCGCTCGGTCGTCGTGCTGCAGCGGACGGAGTCGTCCCAGTCGTGACTCCGTCATCGACCTACCGCATCCAGTTCTCCCGCGACACCACGCTTCAGCAGGGCGCCGAGCTCGTGCCCTACCTCGACGCGCTCGGGGTCGGTGCCGTGTACGCGTCACCGCTGCTCGAGTCGGGCGCGGGCAGCAACCACGGCTACGACGTCGTCGACCCCACCCGGATCTCGGGCGAGCGCGGCGGCGAGGAGGGCCGTCGCGCGCTGGTCGACGCCGCACGCGAGCGTGGCCTGGGCTTCCTGCTCGACATCGTGCCGAACCACGTCGGCGTCGACGTCGCGAAGGCGAACCCGTGGTGGTGGGACGTGCTCACGCACGGCCGCTCGTCGCGGTACGCGTCGTACTTCGACATCGACTGGGACGCCGGCCCGCTGCTGCTCCCGATCCTGGGGGCCGAGGCCGACCCGGCTGACGAGGAGAAGGTGCTCGCCGAGCAGCTCACCCTCTCCGACGACGGCAGCGAGCTGCGCTACTACGAGCACGCCTTCCCCGTCGCGCCGGGCACCGGCGAGGGATCTGCTCAGGAGGTGCACGAGCGCCAGCACTACCGGTTGACGTCGTGGAAGCGCGGCGCCGCGGAGCTGACCTATCGCCGGTTCTTCGACGTGTCCACGCTGGCCGCGGTCCGCGTGGAAGACCCCGAGGTGTTCGCGGCGACGCACGGCGCGGTGCTGCGCTGGGTGGAGGCCGGCGACGTCGACGGGCTGCGGGTCGACCACCCGGACGGCCTGTCCGACCCCGGCGGCTACATGCGCAGGCTCCGCGCGGCGATCGGGCCCGACCGCTGGCTGCTGGTGGAGAAGATCCTCGGCGTCGGCGAGGAGCTGCCCGTCTCCTGGCCGGTCGACGGCACGTCCGGCTACGAGGCACTGCGCGAGATCTGCGGGGTGTTCGTCGACGCCGACGGGGCGGGGTTGCTCACCCAGCTCACGGCCGAGCACATCGGGCGCAAGGAGAACGCGCACGCCGCCGAGCACGCCGCCCGGCGCGAGGTGGCCGACACGATCCTGGCGGCGGAGGTGCGCCGCATCGCCGCGCTGGTGCCGGTGCCCGACGCGGCCCCGTCCACCGACGAGGAGCCCGGACCCGCTGCGGACCGGGTTCGCGAAGCCGTCGCCGAGCTGCTCTGCGGCTTCCCGGTGTACCGCAGCTACCTGCCGGAAGGGCGTTCCGCGCTCGACACGGCGGTGTCGGTGGCGATCACGCACCGGCCGGACCTCGCCGACGTCGTCGGAGTGATCGCCGGGACGATGGTCGGCGACCCGGAGGGCAAGCTGGCCACCCGGATCCAGCAGACGTCCGGCATGGTGATGGCCAAGGGCGTCGAAGACACCACGTTCTACCGCTACAACCGGTTCGTCGCGCTGAATGAGGTGGGTGGTGACCCGGACCGGTTCGGCGTCTCCCCCGCCGAGTTCCACGACCGCTGCGCCGGCCGGGTGGCCTCGTGGCCGCGCACGATGACCACGCTGTCCACGCACGACACCAAGCGGTCGGAAGACGTGCGTGCCCGGCTCGCGGTGCTGGCCGAGATCCCGGACGAGTGGGCGCCCCGGCTGCGGCGGTGGGCGGCCGCGCACCCGCTGCCGGACCGCTCGCTGGAGCTCCTGGCCTGGCAGAACCTGGTCGGCGCCTGGCCGATCTCCGCCGAGCGGATGGCCGCGTACCTGGGCAAGGCCTCGAAGGAGGCCAAGCTCGTCACCAGCCACGTCGACGCGAACGCCGAGGTCGACGCCGCGGTGGCCGCGTGGCCAGCGCAGGTGCTCGGCGATCCCGGCACCGTCGCGGAGATCGACGAGTTCGTCGCGCGCATAGACGCGCCCGGCCGCGGCAACTCGCTGGGCCAGAAGCTCCTGCAGATCGCCGGGCCGGGCATCCCGGACGTCTACCAGGGCACCGAGCTCTACGAGTACTCGCTGGTCGACCCGGACAACCGGCGCCCGGTCGACTGGGCCCTGCGCCGGCAACTGCTGGAGCGCATCGACGGCGGCTGGCTCCCCGACTTCGGGGGCGTCGACGCCGACCCGGACGGGGCGACGAAGCTGCTGGTCACCGCCCAGGCGCTGCTGCTGCGTCGGCAGCGGCCCGAGCTGTTCGCCGGCTACCGGGCCGTCCCGGCCGAGGGGCCCGCGGCCGAGCACGCGATCGCGTTCCAGCGGTCCCCGCAGCTCGTGGCGGTCGCGACGCGGCTGCCGATCGGCCTCACCGCCCGCGGCGGGTGGGCGGACACCGTCCTGCCCCTGCCGGACGGGGCCGCGACGTGGACGGACGTGCTGACCGGCACGCCCGTCGAGAGCAGCGCCCCGCGGCTCGCCCAGGTGCTCGCGCGCTACCCGGTCGCCCTGCTGGTGCGGTCGGACTGAAGCTCACACCAAGGAAGCCGGGCCGGTACTCAGGTCGTGACCTGTGTACCGGCCCGGCTTCGTGTGTGCGAGCGGGCTAGTAACCCGGGATGCGTTGCCCGTCGGTCTTCTCGTCGTCGCCCAGCCATACGTGCACGGTGGGCACGTCCGGCGTGAGCACGGTGACCGTCAGCCGCAGCTCACCCCCGGTCGGCGGCGTGAAGTCCCTGCTGTAGCCGTCCCAGTTGCAGTTCCAGTCGTCCTCGCAGCGCGGTTCGAGGGTGCGCTCGTCGTCGACCAGCACCCGCCCGAGCTCGTCGACCAGCTGCACCCGGACGTCGGCGGGCCTGTCCACGTTGCGGTCGGAGTTCGGGTAGACGCCCAGCGAGTGGCCCGCTCCGGGGTGCTCGACGGGGATCTCCCACTCGAGCACAGAGGGCACCGCTGCACCCGATCCGGCCACCTCGGCCTCGAACAGCGTCTTGCCCGCGACGCCCGAGTCGAGCAGGAACGCCATGCCGCCGAACAGGAGACCGAACACCACGATCCCGATCGGCACCCCCCAGCGCACCTCGCGCAGCGACCCGCCGCCGCGCGCCTGCCCGTAGACCGCGAGCGCGGCGAAGAACACGCCGCACGCGGCGCCGGTGAGGAAGAGGATCGTGCTGGTGCTCACAGCGAGATCGTCACCTGGACTGGCGGTCACGGTCAGGGGTACTGCCACGCCGACGCGCTCCGCACCAGTACCCGGTCCATCCGGTCGGGGCGGCCCTCCGACACGGCGGGCCATGAGTGGACAAGGAAGGATTCATCCGTGGCTGAGTTCGTGGTGTGGGCGCCGCTGAAGAAGCGGGTGCGGGTCCTGGTCGACAACCGGAAACACGACATGGTGGAGGAGTCCGGCGGCTGGTGGCACGTCGACGTCCCCGACGCGGGGCCCGGCGCCGCCTACTCGTTCCTCCTCGACGACGACGAGACCCCGCTGCCCGACCCGCGCTCCCAGTGGCAGCCCACCGGTGTGCACTCGGCGTCGCGGCTCTACGACCACGACGCGTTCTTCTGGTCCGACCACGCCTGGACCGGCCGTCAGCTGCCCGGCAGCGTGCTCTACGAGCTCCACATCGGCACCTTCACCGAGGCCGGCACCTTCGACTCGGCGATCGAGAAGCTCGACCACCTCGTCTCGCTCGGGATCGACCTGGTCGAGGTGCTGCCCGTCAACGCCGTCGACGGCGATCGCAACTGGGGCTACGACGGCGTCGGCTGGTACGCCGTCACGGAGAACTACGGCGGTCCGGACGGCTTCAAGCGGTTCATCGACGCCTGCCACACCCGTGGCCTCGGCGTCGTCCTCGACGTCGTCTACAACCACATGGGCCCCTCGGGGGCCTACCTGGACCGGTTCGGCCCCTACTTCGCGGGCGAGACGATCTGGGGCCCCACCGTGAACCTGGACGGGGCGCACTCCGAGGAGGTCCGCCGCTACATCATCGACAACGCGCTGATGTGGCTGCGCGACTTCCACCTCGACGGCCTGCGCCTCGACGCCGTCCACGCCCTGCACGACACGCGCGCCCGGCACGTCCTGGACCAGCTCGCCGGCGAGGTCGAGTCGCTGTCGACCCATCTCGGCCGGCCGCTGTCGCTGATCGCCGAGTCGGACCTCAACGACGCGAAGATGGTGACCGCCCGCGAGGGCGGCGGGTACGGGTTGCACGCGCAGTGGGCCGACGACGTCCACCACAGCCTGCACGCCGTGCTCACCGGCGAGGACCAGGGCTACTACGCCGACTTCGCGACGGCGGGCCTGACCGGGCTCGCCCACGTGCTGACCCGGGTGTTCCTGCACGAGGGCACCTGGAGCAGCTTCCGCGGCCGCAACCACGGCGCCCCGGTCGACACCCGCCGGATCCCCGCCCACCGGTTCGTCACCTACCTGCAGGACCACGACCAGGTCGGCAACCGGGCGGCCGGCGACCGCCACGCCGCGACGCTCACCCCCGGCCTCGTGGCCTGCGGTGCGGCGCTGCTGTTCTGCTCGCCGTTCACGCCGATGGTGTTCATGGGCGAGGAGTGGGGGGCGCGCACCCCGTGGCAGTTCTTCGCCCACTTCCCCGACGACCGGCTCAACGACGCGGTGCGTGAGGGCCGGCGGTCGGAGTTCGCGTCGCACGGCTGGGACGCGGCCGAGGAGGTGCCCGACCCGACGGACGTCCAGACGTTCCTCGACTCGAAGCTCGACTGGAACGAGGCCGCCGAGGAACCGCACTCGACGGTGCTCGCGACCTATCGCGAGCTGATCGCGCTGCGGAAGGCCCGGCCGGAGCTGTCGGACCCGTGGCTGGACGAGGTCGACGTGGACGTCGACGACGACGCGCGCACGATCGTGCTGCACCGCGGCGGGCTGCGGTTGGCGGTCAACCTGGGCGACGACCCCGTGACGTTCGACCTGGGGCTGCCGGTCGGGCGGGTGCTGCTGGCGTCGGAGCCGGTGGAGGTCGACGAGGAGGCCCTGACCGTGGGCCCGGAGTCGTTCGTGATCGCCGAGATCGGCTGACGCCGGCCGGCCGGGAAGTCAGGAAGGCCACCTTCAGGACGCGTGGCGCCGTGAAGGTGGCCTTCCAGGCACGAGCCTCGGATCAGATCAGGCCGAGGCCCTTCACGGCCTCGCGCTCCTCCGCCAGCTCCGCCACCGAGGAGTCGATCTTCTGACGGGAGAACGCGTCGAGCTCCAGGCCCTGGACGATCTCCCAGCGACCGCCCTTCGAGACGACCGGGAACGACGAGATCAGGCCCTCGGTGACGCCGTACGACCCGTCGGAGACGACGGCGGCGGAGGTCCAGTCGCCCTCGGGCGTGCCGGAGACCCAGTCGCGGACGTGGTCGATCGCCGCGTTCGCGGCCGACGCCGCCGACGACGCCCCGCGCGCCTCGATGATGGCGGCGCCGCGCTTGGCGACCGTCGGGACGAACTCGTCGCGCAGCCAGCTCTCGTCGACCTGCTCCGCCGCGACCTTGCCGTCGACCTCGGCGTGGAAGAGGTCGGGGTACTGGGTGGCCGAGTGGTTGCCCCAGACCGTCATCCTGCGGATCGAGGTGACCGGTACGTCCAGCTTCTTCGCGAGCTGCGCGATCGCGCGGTTGTGGTCCAGGCGCATCATCGCGGTGAAGCGGTCGGCCGGGACGTCCGGAGCCGCGGACCGGGCGATGAGGGCGTTCGTGTTCGCCGGGTTGCCGACGACCAGCACGCGGACGTCGTCGGCCGCACCCGCGTTGATCGCGCGTCCCTGGGGGGCGAAGATCCCGCCGTTCGCCTCCAGCAGGTCGCCGCGCTCCATGCCCTTGGTCCGCGGACGCGCGCCCACCAGCAGCGCGACGTTCACGCCGTCGAACGCCGCGGTGGCGTCGTCGGTGATGTCGATGCCGGCCAGCAGCGGGAACGCGCAGTCGTCGAGCTCCATCGCGGTGCCCTCGGCGGCCTTCACCGCCTGCGGGATCTCCAGCAGGCGCAGGCGCACCGGGGTGTCCGGCCCGAGCAGCTGGCCGGAGGCGATCCGGAACAGCAGCGCGTAGCCGATCTGCCCGGCGGCTCCGGTGACGGTCACGGTGACAGGAGACGCAGTCGACGCAGACACGACACGAGGCTATCCCCCTCCCTTCTGGGTGGACCGAGACGGGCGTTACCGGAACCGATACCGAGAGCGAGGTCACGTGGGTGCGGTGTCCTGGTGTCGGGTCCTACTGTCGCGACCATGTCCGGCCCCGCTGACCCCTCGGCCGGTGCGGTGGCCCTGCGCGACCGGGCGCTCGCACCGGACGTGGCCCGCGGCGCCATGCTGCTGCTCATCGCGCTGGCGAACGTGCACCTGTACCTGTTCGACCGGCCGCTCGGGGTGCGCAGCTACCCCGCCGGGCTCCCAGGGTCCGACGCGGTGGTCGCCGTACTGCAGCTCACCCTGGTCGACGGCCGGGCCTACCCCCTGTTCGGGCTGCTGTTCGGCTACGGGCTCGGCCAGCTCGCGGCACGCCGTGCGGCCGCGGGGGTGGAGCCGCACGCCGTGATCCACCTCGTCCGGCGACGCGGGTTGTGGCTGGTCGTGATCGGTGTCGCGCACGTCGTACTGCTCTGGGCCGGCGACATCGTCTCGGCCTACGGCGTGCTCGCCGTCGCCCTCGCCGGGATGGCCGTGACGGGGACGTCGGTGAGCCTCGCGACGACGGCGGTGGTCGGGTCCGTGCTGGGCGCCGGCCTGGGGGCGTTCTCGGGCTTCTCGCCGCCCGGGACGGCGCCGCTCCTCTCGGTCGCGGTGGCCGATCCGGTGACCGCGGCGGCGACGAGGGTGACCGAGTGGGCGGGCGGCATCCTCATCAGCTCCCTGCTCAGCGTGGTCGCCGCGGTCGCGCTCGGGGTGTGGGCGGCCCGGTACCGGATCCTCGACGAGCCGGCTGTGCACCGGCGCGTGCTGGGCAGGGTCGCGGTCGGCGGGCTCCTCGTCGCGGTCCTCGCCGGACTGCCGCTGGCGCTCGCCGCGGTCGGGGTGTGGCGGCCCGGGGTCGGGATGCTCTTGCTGTCGGGGACCCTGCACACGGTGGGCGGGTACGCGGGCGGACTCGGCTACGCGGCAGCGTTCGGTCTGCTGGCCGCCGGCACCCGTGGCCCGGGTCCGGCGGTGCGGGCGCTCGCGGCGGGTGGACAGCGGTCGTTGTCGTGCTACCTGGGGCAGTCGGTGGTGTTCGCGATGCTGCTGCCTGCCTGGGCCCTCGGCCTCGGCGCCCGGCTGACCGTCACGCAGGCGGCCCTGCTCGCCGTCGGCGTCTGGCTGGCGTTGCTCCTGATCGCCGCGGTGTCCGCGCGCGCCGGCTACCGCGGCCCCGCGGAGGTGCTGCTGCGCCGCCTTACCTACGGCCGGCCGTCGCGGTCCCGCGCCTGATGTAGCGAAAGCGGCGTTGAGTGCACTCAACGCACCGAAAGCCGCTTTCGCTGCATCCACGCGCACCCGCCGGGACTACGACAGGCGCTCGTCCGAGACCCGGACCAACCCCTCCTGCACCGCCGTCGCGATCATCCGCCCGTCGCGGGTGAAGAACCGGCCCGTCGCCAGCCCCCGTGCCCCGGACGCGCTCGGCGAGCGGCACTCGTAGAGCAGCCACTCGTCGGCGCGGAACGGTCGGTGGAACCACATCGCGTGATCCAGGCTCGCCAGGCCGACCTCGCCCATGTGCAGCGGGTGCGGGGCGAGCACCGAGGCGAGCAGCGTCAGGTCGCTCGCGTAGGTGAGCAGGCAGACGTGCAGCATCGGGTCGTCCGGCAGCGTCCCGTCCGCCCGCATCCACACCCGCTGCGGTTCGTCCGTGGCGGGCCCGCGCCGCGACGACCAGAGCGGCGCCTCGACGAAACGCAGGTCCAGCGGACGCGGCACGCCCGTGAGGAACGTCCGCTCCCCGCGCAGTCGCTCCCCCAGGTCCGGCAGCTCTTCGGGCACCGGCACGCCGGTGGGCGCGGGCTTGGCGTGCTCGACGCCCGGCTGCGGGAGCTGGAACGACGCCGCCAGCGTGAAGATCACCTCGCCACGCTGCACCGCCCGCACCCGCCGCGTGGTGAACGACCGGCCGTCGCGGATCCGCTCGACGTCGAAGACGATCGGCACCCGCGGGTCGCCCGGGCGCACGAAGTACGAGTGCAGCGAGTGCACCGCCCGATCCAGCTCCACGGTGCGCCCGGCCGCGACCAGAGCCTGGCCGGCGACCTGACCACCGAACACCCGCGTGGGGCTGTGCGGCGGGCTGAACCCGCGGAACAGGTTCGTCTCGAGCCGCTCGAGGTCGAGCAGCGCGACCAGGCCGTCGAGGGCCTCCTGGCCGGCGACCGGTGCCGCGGCGGCCTGCCCTGCGGCGTCGTCCTGCACTGCCTTGCGGGGAGCCGTCACCGCGCCATCCTCGCAGCGCGAGCGCGGAACCGTCAGGCGTGGTCCTCCTCGCCGAGGCGGTGGACCCGGATGAGGTTCGTCGAGCCCGAGGTGCCGGGCGGCGAGCCTGCGACGATGACCACGACGTCGCCCGGCTTGAACCGGCCGATCGACAAGATCGCGTTGTCGACCTGCCGGACCATGGCGTCGGTGGAGGTCACGTAGTCGACGAGGAAGGTCTCCACACCCCAGCTCATCGCCAGCTGGCTACGCACCTCGGGCTTGGGCGTGAACGCCAGCAGCGGCAGCCGAGTGTGCAGCCGGGCGAGCCGGCGGACCGTGTCGCCGGAGACCGAGAACGCGACCAGCGCGCGGGCGGAGAGCCGCTCGCCGATGTCGCGGGCGGCGAACGACAGCACGCCGCGCTGGGTGCGCGGGACGTGGTTGAGCGGCGGCACCCCGGTCGGACCCGCCTCCACGGCCTCGATGATCTGCGCCATCGTCTGCACCGACTTGATCGGGTAGCGCCCGACGCTGGTCTCGCCCGACAGCATCACCGCGTCCGCCCCGTCGAGCACCGCGTTGGCGACGTCGCTGGCCTCCGCGCGGGTCGGCCGCGAGTTGGTGATCATCGAATCGAGCATCTGGGTGGCGACGATGACCGGCTTGGCGTTCTCCCGGGCGATCTGCACCGCCCGCTTCTGCACCAGCGGCACGTGCTCCAGGGGCAGCTCGACACCCAGGTCGCCACGGGCGACCATGATCCCGTCGAAGGCCAGCACGATCGCCTCGAGGTTGTCGACGGCCTCGGGCTTCTCCAGCTTCGCCACCACCGGCAGCCGCCCACCCGACTCGTCCATGATCTTATGGACCGCGTCGATGTCGGCGGGGCTGCGCACGAACGACAGCGCCACGATGTCGACGCGCAGGCCCAGCGCGAACGCCAGGTCCGCGCAGTCCTTCTCCGACATCGCCGGCACTGACACGTTCATACCGGGCAGCGAGAGACCCTTGTTGTCGCTGACCGGGCCGCCCTCGGTGACCTCGCAGACCACGTCGTTGCCCTCGACGGTGACGACCCGCAGGCCGACCTTGCCGTCGTCGACCAGCAGCCGGTCGTCGGGCCGGGCGTCGGCGGCGAGGCCCTTGTACGTCGTCGACACCCGGTCGTGGGTGCCGGCCACGTCCTCGACGGTGATCCGCACCTGCTCACCGGTCCGCCACTCCAGCGAGCCCGGCCCGGTCGCGAACCGGCCCAGCCGGATCTTCGGCCCCTGCAGGTCCGCCAGAATCCCGACGGCGTGGCCCTCGGCGTCCGCGGCATCGCGGATCATGTCGTAGACCCGCTTGTGGTCGTCCCGGTCGCCGTGGCTGAAGTTCAAGCGTGCCACGTCCATGCCCGCCTGGATCAGCTCCCGGATGCGCTCGGGCGTCGCCGTGGCCGGGCCAAGGGTACAGACGATCTTAGTGCGTCGACTCACGTGTCCGGAGCGTACTCTCCGCTCTGGACCGATCATGTCCGCGACGCCGTACGGTGGAAGTCGCAAAAGTGGCTGGCAGGCGTCGAACCGGTGAACGTCACCGCTGGTGTTCGGACGGTCCCACGTGGTCGTCGATCCACTCCGTGAGCGGCCGGGTCGCCCGCCACACCGCCACCACCCGCTCCACCGTGGCCGCCTCGTGCAGGATGTCGTCCGGCGCCCACCCGCGGTGCGCGTAGAGGCTGCGGTGCCGGAGCAGATGCAGCCGGGGGTGGTCGGGGGCGACGCCACGGGGCCGGGTGGCGAGCAGATCGCCCGCCGGGGTGACCGCCTCGCCCTCGATCTCGGTGGCGGCCAGCGCGGCGAGGCGGGCCTCGAGGTCGCCGCCGCGCCGCTCGTCGTCGACCGCGGTGCGGAACCGCGCGACCTGGTCCGGCGCCCACCGGTACGCCCCGCCGGCGACCAGCAGCCCGTCGGCGGAGATCTGCACGTAGAACGGTCCGACGCTCGCGCCGCAGGCGGTCTTGTACGGGGTCTTGTCGCGGGAGAACCGGACGTCGCGGTAGGGCCGGAAGATCTTTCCCGGACCGAACTCGGGCTCCAGCGTGGCGAGCAACGCCTGCATCGGGCCTCGCACGTCGCTCTCGTAGACCGCGCGGTGGTCGGTCCAGTAGGCCTTGCTGTTGTCGGCGAGCAGGCCGTCGTAGAACTCGACGGCCCCCTCGCCGAACCCGGAGAACGCCTCGGCCGTGTCCACCTCGGTCACGGGGTGCGGTCCGGTCTGCCCTCCGGTGGCTCCCCCGCGGCGGCCGGGGCGGGTTGCCGGAGAGCGTCCGGAGCGGCCGGCTCAGTCGCGGCCGAGCCGCCGGGCTCCGCGGCGTGCGCCGGAGGACGTCCCGGGTGCACCGCGGCGACACGCGGAACACGCGGCGGGAACGGCGGCACCTCGCGCGGCTTGCGCACCAGCAGCAGGTAGGCGATGGCACCCGCGTACACCACGCCGGCGACCACAACGTTGATCCGGATGTCGCCGAACACCCGCGTCGCGGGGTCCGTGCGCAGCAGCTCGATGAAGAAGCGACCGAGCGTGTACCCGGCGACGTAGACGGCGAAGGCGCGCCCGTGCCCGAGCCGGAACCGCCGGTCCGCCCACACCACCAGCCCGGCGACGAGCAGGTTCCACAGCAGCTCGTAGAGGAACGTGGGCTGCACGACCGCGATCGGGGTGTGGTCGACGGCGACTCCCGCGAGCGGGTCCGTGATCCCCGTCGCCGGGTCGACCCGGCGGTAGATCTCCAGGCCCCACGGCAGCGTGGTGGGGGCGCCGTACAGCTCCTGGTTGAACCAGTTGCCGAGCCGCCCGACCGCCTGCGCCGTGACGATGCCGGGCGCGACGGCGTCGGCGAAGAACGGCAGCGGCACGCCGTGGCGCCGACAGCCGATCCACGCCCCGACCGCGCCGAGGGCGACCGCCCCCCAGATCCCCAGACCGCCGTGCCAGATCTTCAGGGCGTCGATCGGGTTGCCCTCGGGGCCGAAGTAGGTCGTCCAGTCGGTGAGTACGTGGTAGAGCCGGCCTCCGACGAGCCCGAACGGCACGGCGTACACCGCGACGTCCGTGACCGTGCCCGGCTCACCGCCGCGGGCGACGAACCGCTTCTCGCCCCAGAGCACGGCGATGACGATGCCCGCGATGATGCACAGGGCGTACGCGCGGATCGGGACCGGACCGAGCATCCACACACCGCGGTCCGGACTGTGCAGGTAGGCGAGCACCGGCCCCGCCCTGTCAACACTCACCCCGCCACGGTATCCGTCGCCCCCGACGGTTCCGTCAGGCGGGCGTGGGAGCGCCCGCCGGTCTACCCGCACGGGCGACCCCGGCCGCCAGCTCGGCGGCCATGTCGCGCACGCCGTCGGGACCGCCGCGGTCCGCCGCCGACACCAGCGCCGAGCCGACGATCACCGCGTCGGCGAACGCGGCGACCTCGGCGGCCTGCTCGCCCGAGCGCACGCCGAGACCGACACCGATCGGCAGCGACGTGTGCGGGCGGCACCGGGCGACGATCGTCGCGGCCGCCGTGTCGACGGTGCCACGAGTGCCCGTGACGCCCATCGTCGACGTCGCGTAGATGAAGCCGCTGCTCGCCGCGGCCGTCGACGCGATGCGTTCCTCCGTCGACGAGGGCGCGACCAGGAAGATCCGGTCCAGGCCGTGCGCCTCCGACGCCGCGAGCCATTCGTCGGCCTCGTCCGGGATGAGGTCCGGCGTGATGATCCCGAGGCCGCCTGCGGCCGCGAGGTCGCGGGCGAAGGCGTCGACCCCGTAGCGCAGCACCGGGTTGAAGTAGGTCATGACGACGGCCGAACCGCCGGCCGCGCTGATCCGCTCGACGACGGTGAACAGGTCGCGCAGCCGGAAACCGGCGCGCAGCGCCGTGTCCGCCGCAGCCTGGATCACCGGGCCGTCCATCACGGGGTCGGAGTACGGGACGCCGACCTCGACGAGGTCGCACCCGCCCTCGATCGCCGCGGTGAACAGCTCGACGGAGCCGTCGACGGTCGGGTAGCCCGCGGGCAGGTACCCGACCAGCGCACCGCGGCCGTCGGCGGCGCAGCGGGCGAAGACATCGGCGACGCTCCCCGCACTCCCTCGCTGCGCTCGGTCGGCGCTTCGCGAACGCGCTGCGCCAAGTTCGCTCGCAAGCTCGCTCACAGCTGGATCCCTTCGGTCTGTGAGGCCGGGTCGGCGAACGACTTCTCGGGACGCCCGGGATCACGTCCCTGGGCGATCGCGGTGCCGTCGGCGTCTTCCGCGCTCTCCCCCTCGCCGATCATGCCGAACCACTTCGCGGCGGTGTCGACGTCCTTGTCGCCGCGGCCCGACAGGTTCACGAGGATCACCGCGTCCGGGCCGAGCTCGCGGCCCAGCTCCAGCGCACCGGCGATCGCGTGCGCCGACTCGATCGCCGGGATGATCCCCTCGGTCCGGCAGAGCAGGGCGAACGCGTCCATCGCCTCGGCGTCGGTGACCGGCCGGTACTCCGCGCGGCCGAGGTCCTTGAGCAGCGCGTGCTCCGGGCCGACCCCGGGGTAGTCCAGGCCCGCCGAGATCGAGTACGACTCGGAGGTCTGCCCGTCGTCGTCCTGTAGCAGGTAGCTCATCGCGCCGTGCAGCGCGCCCGGCGAGCCCGCCGACAGCGTCGCGCCGTGGCGCCCGGTCTCGACCCCGTCGCCGCCGGGCTCGAAGCCGACCAGCCGCACGGCCGGGTCGTCGAGGAAGGCGTGGAAGATCCCGATGGCGTTGGATCCCCCGCCGACGCAGGCCGCGATGGCGTCGGGCAGCCGTCCGGTGCGCTCGAGCACCTGCTCGCGGGCCTCCATGCCGATGACACGGTGGAAGTCGCGCACCATCGTCGGGAACGGGTGCGGCCCCGCGACCGTGCCGAGCAGGTAGTGCGTGCTGTCGACGTGGGTGACCCAGTCGCGCAGCGCCTCGTTGATCGCGTCCTTGAGCGTGCGGGAGCCCAGCGTCACGGGGATGACCTCGGCGCCCAGCAGCCGCATGCGCGCGACGTTCAGCGCCTGCCGGCGGGTGTCGACCTCTCCCATGTAGACGACGCACTCCAGCCCGAGCAGCGCGCAGGCGGTGGCCGTCGCGACGCCGTGCTGTCCCGCGCCGGTCTCGGCGATCACCCGCGTCTTGCCCATGCGCTTGGTCAGCAGCGCCTGGCCGAGCACGTTGTTGATTTTGTGCGAGCCGGTGTGGTTCAGGTCCTCGCGCTTGAGCAGGATCCGCGCACCGCCCGCGTGCTCCGACAGGCGCGTCGCGTCGGTCAGCGGCGAGGGCCGGCCGGTGTAGTCGCGCTGCAGGCGGTTCAGCTCGCCGAGGAAGTCGTCGTCGTGACGCGCCTTCTCGTAGGTGGTGGTCAGCTCCTCCAGGGCGGCGACCAGCGCCTCCGGGACGAACCGGCCCCCGTAGCGGCCGAAGTGTCCACGCGCGTCGGGCTCGTGGCCCGAGGGGGTGGCGATGCCGTCGCCGGCCTGGACAGAAGTGGTCATCACGCTCCCTCGCTGACGCTCGGTCGGCGCGCTGCCCACGTCGCTGTGTCTACGGGTTCGCTCGCAAGCTCGCTCACCGGACCATTCTGGAACACGACGGGTGGAAGCCCGCGGCCACCAGCCCCCGCACCGCCGCGCGGGGGTCGCCACTGGTCACCAGGCCCTCGCCGACGAGCACGGCATCCGCGCCCCAGCCGGCGTAGGTCAGCAGGTCGCCCGGCCCGCGGACGCCCGACTCGGCCACGCGCAACACGTCGCTGGGCAGGCCGGGGGCGATGCGACCGAAGACCGAGCGGTTGACCTCGAGGGTGTGCAGGTTGCGCGCGTTCACCCCGACGAGGCCGGCACCGGCCTCCAGGGCGCGGTCGGCCTCCTCCTCGGTGTGCACCTCGACCAGCGCCGTCATGCCCAGCGACTCGACCCGGTCCAGCAACGACGTCAGCACGTTCTGCTCCAGCGCCGCGACGATCAGCAGCACGAGGTCCGCGCCGTACGCCCGGGCCTCGTGGACCTGGTAGGGGCTGACCACGAAGTCCTTACGCAGGATCGCCACGTCCACCCGGGCGCGGACGGCGGCGAGGTCGGCCAGCGACCCGCCGAACCGGCGCTGCTCGGTGAGGACGCTGATCACCCGGGCGCCGCCCTCGGCGTAGGCCACGGCGAGCTCCGCGGGATCCGGGATCGTGGCGAGGTCGCCCTTCGACGGGCTGCGCCGCTTGACCTCCGCGATCACCCCGATGCCGGGGGCGCGCAGGGCGGTCATCACGTCGCGCGGGGGCGGGGCGGCGGTCGAGCGGCGCTTGATCTCGGCGAAATCGACCTGCGCCTCGCGGACGGCGAGGTCCGCGCGAACACCGTCGACGATGGAGTCGAGGACACTCCTGCCGTTCTGGCTCATCCCGCTGGTCCCCCTCCCCGCTCGGCCGTGCCTGCTCTCCCGGGCTCGGACGTCCCCGACATGCTAGACATTGCCGCCGGACGCGCCGCCGTCGGACCGGCCCGCGCCGGCGTCGCCCGCCTCGACGGTGGGGTCGACACCCGCGTCCAGCGCCTCCCACGTCGCCCGGTCCGGGTCCGTCGCCGCCTGCTCGGGACGTGCCGAGTAGCGGGCCCCCAGCCGGGGCAGGCGGCGGTCCGCGGCGACGAGCGCAGCCCCGGCTGTGATCAGCAGTACCGCGCCGAGCGCCGCCAGGAGCGGCCCGGGATGCGACGCGACGGAGTCGGCGACGGCGGTGCCGCCCGCGGGTGCACCGGGCAGGTCGGCGAGGTCGGCGGGCGACGGCGGGCTCACCAGCAGCCGCACGACCATCACTCCGACGTAGCCGCCCGCGGCCGCGACCAGCGCCCCCAGCACGCGACGTGGCAGCCCGGCCACCGCGACCGCCGCGGCGACGGCGGCCAGGGCGAGCAGCGCGATGCCCGACAGCGCGGGGAGGAGATCGGCGCCGGTCGCCGTCACGTCGACGGTGCCGCGCCCCACCGCGTCGACACCGGCGGTGAACCAGGCGAGGCGGGCGGCCCCTTCGAGCGCGGCGGCTCCCCCGGCCAGAGCCAGGCTCACCAGCAGCAGGAGCCGGCCGGCCGATCGGCTTCCCCGACGAGCGGGAGTCTCCGTCACCGGGTGCCGTGCGCCGCCGGGTCGCCGCCGTCGGCACCCGTGCCGAGGCGCGGGGGCACCACCGCGGCGTCCGCACGGTCGTCCAGCCCCGGGGTGCGCAGCGTCGCCGCCGTGGCCACCGCGGACAGCACAGCACGCGCCTTGTTCAGCGTCTCGGTGTCCTCTGCCTCCGGGTCCGAGTCGGCCACGATCCCGCCGCCGGCCTGGACGTAGGCGATCCCCTCGCGGACCAGCGCCGTCCGGATCGCGATGGCGGTGTCGGCGTTGCCCGCGAAGTCGAGGTAGCCGACGATCCCGCCGTACAGCCCGCGGCGCGTCGGCTCGAGCTCCTCGATGATCTCCATGGCGCGCACCTTCGGCGCTCCCGACAGCGTCCCTGCCGGGAAGCAGGCCACCACCGCGTCGACGGCGTTGCACTCCGGCCGCAGCGTGCCCGTCACCGTCGAGACGAGGTGCATGACGTGGCTGTAGCGCTCGACGGAGAAGAAGTTGTGCACCTTGACGCTGCCGGGCTCGCAGACGCGGCCGAGGTCGTTGCGGCCGAGGTCGACGAGCATGACGTGCTCGGAGCGCTCCTTCTCGTCGTACCGCAGGTCCTTCTCCAGGAGCTCGTCCTCCTCCTCGGTGGCCCCGCGCCACCGGGTGCCGGCGATCGGATGCGTGGTCGCCTTGCCGTCGAGGACCGTGACCAGCGCCTCGGGGCTCGAGCCGACGATGTCGAACCGCTCGCCGGCCGCGCTCTCCAGCCGGAGCAGGTACATGTACGGGCTGGGGTTCGTCGCGCGCAACACCCGGTAGACGTCGAGCGGGTCCGCCGTGCACTCCGCCTCGAACCGCTGCGACACCACCACCTGGAAGGCCTCGCCGGCACGGATCTGCTCCTTGGCGGCCTCGACGGCGGCGTGGTGCTCCGCGGGCGAGCGGCGGCGGGTGAAGTGCGGCTCGGCCGGGTGGTAGGAGGCGACGGTCGCGGGCGCGGGCGCGGTGAGCTCGGCGGTCATCCGGTCCAGCCGGGCGACGGCGTCGTCGTAGGCCTCGTCGACGCGCTCGTCGCTGGCGTCCCAGTTGATCGCGTTGGCGATCAGGGTGACCGTGCCCTCGTGGTGGTCGACCGCGGCGAGGTCGGTCGCGAGGAGCATCACCAGCTCGGGCAGCTTCAGGTCGTCGACGGCGAGCGTCGGCAGCCGCTCCATCCGGCGCACCGCGTCGTAGCCGATGTAGCCGACCAGGCCCCCGGTCAGCGGCGGAAGCCCCGGCAGCGGCTCGCTGTGCAACTCCTCGACGACGGCCCGCATCGCCGCGAGGGGGTCGCCGTCGGCGGGCAGGCCGGCGGGGACCTCCCCGGTCCACGTCAGCGATCCGTCGACCTCGGTCAGCGCCGCCGCACAGTGCGCCCCGACGAACGACCAGCGCGACCAGGAGCGCCCGTTCTCCGCCGACTCGAGCAGGAACGTGCCGGGCCGGTCGCCGGCGAGCTTGCGGTAGACCCCGATCGGCGTCTCGTCGTCGGCAAGCAATCTGCGGACCACCGGGATCACCCGGTGACCGACGGCCAGCTCCCGGAACTCCTCGCGGGTGGGGGCGACCGCACCGAGCCGAGCCGCCTGGGGCCGACCGGCCGTGGAGGTGGGCGCAGAGGTCATGGGTCTCATCGTCGCAGACGCCGCCCACCCCTTTGCACGGCGCGAACGTCGTCCCGCGGGGCCCCGCTTCGGCCGCACGATCAACCGACCTGATCGTCCGGCGCCAACACGGTCCCGAGCGGGGCGATTTCTGGCCACACGATCAACCGAGCTGATCGTCCGGCACCAACACGGTCCCGACCGGGGCGATTTCCGGCCACACGATCAGCGAGGTTGATCGTCCGGGCGTCGCGTCCACCGGACGAAGCGGACACCGGCCCCGCTTCGCGTTGCGGCCACGGCGGCCGCCGCCCCCGCAGAGGAGGATGGACCCGTGACAGCAGCCGAGCGCACCCCCGGCGCTCCCCGTCGACGCGGACGGCGGCCCGGCGGGGCGGACACCCGCGCCACCCTCCTCGAGGCCGCCCGTGCCGAGTTCGCCGAGCGCGGATACGAGGGCGCGACGGTCCGGGTGATCGCCGAGCGCGCGGGCGTCGACCCCGCGATGGTCAACCACTGGTTCGGCGGCAAGGAGACGCTGTTCACCGCCGCTCTGGACATGCCGCTCGACCCCAAAGCGCTGATCGCAGACCTGCTGCCGGGCGACCCCGACGGGCTCGGAGAGCGCATCGTGCTCCGCTTCCTCACCATCTGGGACCACACCGGGGGCGGCCGGAGGCTGGCCGCACTCGTACGCAGCGTCGCCAGCCACGACGTCGCGGCCCGGATGATGCGCCAGTTCGTGGGCATGTTCGTCCGCCGCGTCGTCTCGTCCGTGGCGCCGGACCAGGTCGAGCTGCGCTCGGCACTGTGCGCGAGCCAGCTCGTCGGTCTCGGCATGGTGCGCTACGTGCTCGAGCTCGAGCCCCTGGCGTCGGCCGACCACCCGACCGTCGTCGCAGCGATCGCGCCGACCATGCAGCGCTACCTCACCGGCTCTCTCGGCTGAGTCCACGCCCGCGGTGATGCGGCAGGCTAGCCACGTGCCGCCCGCTCCGGAGATCCGCTCGCTCACCCCCGACGACGCCGACGCCGTCGCCGACCTCGACACCGAGGCGTTCGGATACCCGGCTCCCACCGGACCTGCGGCGGAACAGTGGCCGACCGTCGGCTCCCGTGCGTGGGGTGTCCTGCGCGGGCGGGATCTGGTCGCGGCGGCCGAGGTCCGCGAGCTCGCCTCGTGGTTCGGTGGCACCGCCGTGCCGACCGCCGGTATCGCCGCCGTCGCGGTCCGCCCCGAGCACCGCGGCACCCGGCTGCTGGTTCCGCTCTTCCGGCAGATGCTCGCCGACGCCCGCGCCCGGGGCGAGGTGATCTCCACGCTCTTCCCGACGGCACCCGGGATCTACCGTCCGCTGGGATACGAGATCGTCGGTGAGCTCGCCGACGTGGAGGTCCCCGTGGCGTCGCTGGCCCGGATCCCGGCGCCGGAGGGGATCGTGCTCCGGCGGGCGGACCCGGACGACGAGCCCGACGTCGTCGTCCGGCGCGCCGTCTACGACCGCTGGGCCGCCGCCCAGAACGGGCCGCTGACCCGGCAGGGGCCACAGCAGCGCCCGCTCGGCCGCGAGGCTCCCGACGACTGGGACACGGTCACGCTGGCCTTCGACACCGCCGGGGAGCCGGTCGGATACGCCGCATGGCGCCGCACCGACGGCTACCAGGGAGGTACCGCGACGGTGACGGTGCACGAGTTCATCGCGCTCACCGGAGCCGCCGCAGCCGCGCTGTGGCGCCTGTTCGGCGGGTTCGAGAGCGTGGCCGGCACCGTGGCGCTCCGCACATCGGGTGGGGACGCCACCCGGCTGGTCCTGCCCGCCGCACCCTGGCGACCGATGCGGCAGTGGCCCTACGGGCTGCGGCTGCTCGACGTCGTCGGGGCGTTCCGCGCCCGGGGTGCCGCGCCGATCGACGCGACGCTTCCGTTCCGCGTCATCGGCGACGGTCTCGACGGCACGTACCGGCTCACCGCCTCCGGCGGCACCCTGTCCTGCGAACCGGCCGCGGCCGACGGCCCGGCCTTCACGGGCAGAGGCCTCGCGCTCGCCTACGCCGGGGTGCAGTCGTGCGCGAACCTGCGGTTCGTCGGCCTATTGAGCGGCCCGGACACCGACGACGCGCGCTGGGACGCCTTGCTCGGCGGCGGCTTCGCCATCCGCAACTACTTCTAGGCTCCGCCCAGCAGCAGGTCCGCGTCGAAGCACGTCCGGTCGCCGGTGTGGCACGCCGCCCCGACCTGGTCGACGACCACCAGCAGCGCGTCGCCGTCGCAGTCGAGCCGGACCTCGCGCACGTGCTGGACGTGCCCCGACGTGTCGCCCTTGATCCAGTAGTTCTTCCGGCTGCGCGACCAGTAGGTGGCCCGGCCGGTGGTCAGCGTGCGGTGCAGCGCCTCGTCGTCCATCCACGCCACCATCAGGACCTCGCGCGTGCCGGCCTGCTGCACGACGGCGCAGACGAGACCGTCCGGCGTCCGCTTGAGCCGGGCCGCGATCGCCGGGTCCAGCCCCGACTCGCGCACCGGCGGTTCGACCGTCGTCACCGGACCTCCACGTCGTCCGCGCGCAGCGCGTCCTTGACCTGCCCGATCCGCAGCGTGCCGAAGTGGAAGACACTTGCCGCGAGCACGGCGTCCGCGCCCGCCCGCACCGCAGGCGCGAAGTGCTCCACCGCCCCGGCGCCGCCGCTGGCGATCACCGGCACGTCGACCGCCGCACGCACCGCCGCGATCATCTTGAGGTCGAACCCGGCGCGGGTGCCGTCGGCGTCCATCGAGTTGAGCAGGATCTCCCCCACGCCCAGCTCCTCGCCCCGGGCCGCCCACTCGACCGCGTCGATCCCCGTGCCCTGACGGCCGCCGTGCGTGGTGACCTCCCAGCCGGACGGCGTCGGCGCAGCGCCCTCGGGCACCGTCCGCGCGTCGACCGACAGCACGATGCACTGCGACCCGAACCGGCGCGCCATCTCGCCCAGCAGTTCGGGCCGGGCGATCGCCGCGGTGTTGACCGACACCTTGTCCGCGCCCGCGCGGAGCATGCGGTCGACGTCGTCCGGGGTACGGATCCCGCCGCCGACGGTGAGCGGGATGAACACCTGCTCGGCCGTGCGGCGCACGACGTCGACCATCGTCTCCCGGCCGCCCGACGACGCCGTGACGTCGAGGAACGTCAGCTCGTCCGCGCCCTCGGCGTCGTAGACGGCGGCCATCTCGACGGGGTCGCCCGCGTCGCGCAGGTTCTGGAAGTTGACGCCCTTGACCACCCGCCCGGCCCCATCTGGTCCAGAGGAGACGTCCAGGCAGGGGATGACCCTGACGGCGACGGCCATCAGCTGGCGGCCGGCTGGGCCGGGGCCACCGCGCGCACCGCGGCAAGCGCCTCGGGCAGCGTGAAGCGACCGGCGTACAGCGCCTTGCCGACGATCGAGCCCTCGATGTTCGCCCCCGCTGCCGCCGCCTCGGCCAGCGCGACCAGGTCCGACACCTCGGCGATCCCGCCCGACGCGATCACCGGCGCCTTCGTGGCGGCGGCGACGGCGCGCAGCAGGTCCACGTTCGGGCCCTTCAACGTGCCGTCCTTGCTGACGTCCGTGACGACGTAGCGGGCGCAGCCGTCGCGGTCCAGGCGCTCCAGGGTCTCCCACAGGTCGCCGCCGTCCGTGGTCCAGCCGCGGGCGGCCAGCCGGTGGGCGCTGTCCTTGATCTTGACGTCCAGCCCGACCGCGATCCGCTCGCCGTACTCGGCGATCGCCTTCGCACACCACTGCGGGTTCTCCAGCGCGGCGGTGCCGAGGTTGACGCGCGCACACCCCGTGGCCAGCGCGCGTTCGAGCGTGGCGTCGTCGCGGATGCCGCCGGAGAGCTCGACGGCGACGTCCAGCTTGCCGACGACGCCGGCGAGCAGATCGGCGTTGCTCCCGCGGCCGAACGCGGCGTCGAGGTCGACGAGATGGATCCACTCGGCGCCGTCGCGCTGCCAGGCCAGCGCCGCGTCCAGCGGGTCGCCGTAGCCGGTCTCGGTGCCGGCCTCGCCCTGGACGAGGCGGACGGCCTGGCCGTCGGCGACGTCGACGGCGGGCAGAAGGGTGAAACTCACGCCACGGAGAGTACCGACCGGAGGTCGGGCTCTCGACCAGCTCACCCCTTAGCCGTCCGGAGCGCCTGCGCGGTCGGCGCGCGGCCGTGGGCGAGCGGTCCTAGCGTGGTCGTCGTGGACATCTCAGGAGCGCGGGCGGTGGTGGCGGGAGCGACCGGGGTGTTGGGGGGCGGCATCGCCCGCGCCCTCCACAGCGGTGGGGCACGCGTCGCCCTCGCGGGACGCGACGAGCGGAAGCTGGCGGCACTGGCGGACGAGCTGGGTGGCGCCCCTATCAGTGTGTTCGACGCACTCGACCTCAAGCGTTGCGCGGCGGCGGTCGACGAGGCCGCGGACGCGCTCGGCGGGCTGGACGTCGTCGTCGTCGCGATCGGGGTGGCCGCGTTCGGGCCGGCCGACGCCGCGGACGACGCCGTGACCGAGCACCTGCTGGCGGTGAACACGAAGGCGCCGATGGCGTTGGCCCGCGCGGGGGTGGCGCGGATGACCGACGGGGGCGCGGTCGCGGTGCTGTCGGCGATCCTCGCCGACTACCCGACCGCGGGGATGGCCGCGTACAGCGCGAGCAAGGCGGGCCTGTCGGCGTGGCTCACCGCGGTGCGGCCGGAGCTGCGGCGCCGCGGGGTCACGGTGTTCGACGTCCGCCCGCCGCACATCGAGACCGGCCTGGCAGGGCGGGCGATCGCCGGTCAGGCGCCGCCCATGAAGGCGGCGGCGACGGTCGAACAGCTGGTCTCGCTGGTCGTCGACGGGATCCGGACCGGGCGCCGTGAGCTGCGCTACGACCTGCAGAAGGGCGAGTTCGCCGGACGCTGAGACCGGGCGTCAGCCCACCACGTCGCGCAGCCAGTTGCGCAGCACCGCCGCGCCCGCGTCGCCGGACTTCTCCGGGTGGAACTGCGTGGCCGCCAGCGCGCCGTTCTCCACGGCCGCGACGAAGTCCTCGCCGTGGTTCGCCCAGGTGACCAGCGGCGGGCGGATCGCCGTCGACACCTCCATCTCCCACCGGCGCACGCCGAAGCTGTGCACGAAGTAGAAGCGGGTGTCGGCGTCCAGGCCGGCGAACAGCGTCGATCCGACCGGCGCGGACACGGTGTTCCATCCCATGTGGGGCAGCACGTCCGCCTTGAGCCGCTCGACGGTGCCCGGCCACTGCGCGCAGCCGTCGGTGCGCTCGTCCCACTCGACGCCGCGGTCGAACAGCACCTGCATGCCCACGCAGATGCCCAGTACGGGGCGGCCGCCGGCGAGACGGTGGTCGATGATGCTCGGCCCGTCGACGGCGTGCAGGCCGGCCATGCAGGCGGCGAACGCGCCGACGCCGGGGACGACGAGCCCGTCAGCCTCCAGCGCCGCGTGCCGGTCCGCGGTCACCGTCACGTCCGCACCCACACGGCGCAACGCACGCTCGGCAGAGCGCAGGTTGCCCGATCCGTAGTCCAGCACGACGATCCGCGACACCTCCCCAGGATAGGTGACCGCGGACGCAAGCCCCTCGGGCACGGGCCGGAGATGGGCGCCCGCGCACCCGGCATGGGCGGTCGACACCGATGGTCGGGGAGCCCGACCTTCCTAGCGTTCCTCTCGACCCGTCGAGAGGAACCGATCATGACCGAGCACATCCCCACCGTCGTCGTCGGCGCCGGCCAGGCCGGGCTCGCGCTGAGCCACTGCCTCACCGCGCGCGGCCTCGAGCACGTCGTGCTCGACCGCGGCACGGTCGCGCACAGCTGGCGCACCCAGCGGTGGGACTCCTTCAGCCTGCTCTCCCCCAACTGGCAGACCCGGCTGCCCGGCTACCGCTACCGCGGAGCGGATCCCGAAGGGTTCATGACGGGCGCGCAGGTCGTGGCGTTCTTCGAGGAGTACGCCCGGTCCTTCGGCGCACCGGTGCGATGTGGCGTGACGGTGCGGCGCATCGCCCCGATCGGCGACGGCTGGCTGGTCGCCACCGACGCCGGCGCGCTGACCGCCGACACCGTCGTCGTGGCCACCGGCGACCTGACCCACCCGCGCATTCCCGCGCTGGCCGGCGACCTGCCACCACCCGTCGCCCAGCTGCACACCAGCGCGTACCGCAACCCGGCTCAGCTACCGGCGGGAGCGGTGCTGGTCGTGGGCGCCGGGCCGTCGGGGCAGCAGATCGCGGCCGAGCTGGCCCGCAGCGGGCGGCGGGTGCACATGGCCGTCGGGCGGCACCGTTGCCTTCCGCGCCGTTACCGCGGCCACGACACGTACTGGTGGATGGACCGGCTGGGCATGCTGCACCGGACGGCCGACTCGCTGGCCGCCGGCGCCCGCCGCTCACCCAACGCGGTGCTCGCCGGGGGCACGCGCGACCTGGACGTGCGCCGGCTCGTGGCCGAGGGGGTCGTGGCGCACGGCCGCCTGCTCGGGGTCGACGGTCGGACGGCCCGCTTCGCCGACGACCTGCCCACCACGCTGGCGACCGCCGAGGACAACGCCCGCCGGTTCCGTGCCTCGGTCGACGCCCACGTCGCCGCGACCGGGGTCGACGTTCCCGCCGAGCCTGTTCCCGAGCCGGAGCCGGCCCGGTGGATCACCGACGCGCCGCGCGAGCTGGACCTCGGCACCGTCGCCGCGGTGATCTGGGCGACCGGGTTCCGCCGCGACCACGGCTACATCGATGCGGACGTGGTCGTCGACGGCGAGCCGGTGCACGACCGCGGCGTCACCGCCGCTCGCGGGCTGTACTTCCTGGGGCTGCGCTGGCAGCACCGCCGCAGCTCGAGCTTCATCGACGGGGTGGGCGGCGACGCCGACCACATCGCCGACCACATCGCCCGGTACCGGGTCGGCGAGCTCGCGGCTGCGGTGTAGCCGACCCACGACGAACGGGCCAACGGGCCACCTCCGATCGGAGGTGGCCCGTCTCGTCGTGCCCGGTCAGGCTGCGCGTCGAGTCGTACCGGTCGCCTCGTCGTCGTCGAAGGAACGCACCACGGCCACCTCGGGCCGCATGGCAGCGCTCTCGGTGCGCAGGAGGTCCCCGACGTCGCTGAGGTCCCAGTCGTAGGCGGCGATCCGCTCGGCCACCTCGACCAGGGGGCGCGCCAGCGCGTCCCGCTCGGCCTCGTAGCGGGCGAAGGCTGCCCGGTTGCCGTCGAGGGCGGCCCTCGCGAGCAGCTCGGCGTCGCGCAGCGCGTCGGTGATGCCGTGCGCGGTCAACGGGTCCTTGAAGTAGCCGGCGTCGCCGACCAGGGCCCAGCCGGGCCCGTGCGGGCGGCGCAGGAAGGCGGGCTGACCAGGGAACCCGCGCAGCCGGCCGACCCGGTCACCGCCGATGCCGGCGGCGGCCCGGACCGCGTGCATCTCCGGCATCCGGGCGAGGACAGCCGCGAACAACCCCCCGAGCCCCGCGTCGCGCTCGGCGGCGAACGCGGCCGCGGGCAGGCCGGCCCAGACGCAGACCTGCCCGTCGTTGGTCGGGATGATCCCGGCGGCGGCGCCGGGGCGGTAGAACCACTCGTAGGCGCTCGCGGCCGCGGCAGGCCAGTAGCCGTAGACGCAGGCGCTCGCCGCGCTGCCTTGCCAGGTGGTCGGGGCGGCGACGGCCCGCGCGACGCCGGAGCGCATACCGTCCGCGCCGACGGTGAGCGCCGCACCGGCGCGGTGCTCACCACCGTGCGGCCCGCGGACCCGGAACCGGACCCCGGTCACCCGGCCGGAGCGGTCGCGCTCCAGCTCGGTGACGTCGGCCCCGAATCGGGCCTCGACGCCCGCCTCGAGCGCCGCGGCCAGCAGCGCGGTGTCGAGCACCGGACGGCGCGGGGCGTAGAGCGGCTCCCGGAGCGCGACCGTCTCGGCGCGGTCGGCGTAGTGGAAGGTCGTGGCCGTCACCGGCGGCGTGCCGGCCGCGAGGATGCGGGGCAGGACGCCCCAGCGGTCGAGCTGGACGACACCGGCGCGCATCAGCGCGTGCGTCGAGAGGGTGTCGTGGCCGGGGTGGGTGCGATCGAGTAGGAGCACCCGCATCCCGGCCCGGGCCAGCAGCATCGCGGTGGCGGAGCCGGCGCAGCGGGCGCCGACGACCACGGCGTCGTACTCGGACATGGTCGGTTCCTCTCCGAAGACGGACGGCCGGGCCCGCCTGATCCGCCACACGTCGTGAACGGATCGATCACCGCGGGCCCAGCCGTCCGGGATGGGGTCCGTCAGACAGCGCCGTTGATCAGACAGCGCCGTTGATCAGACGGTGGTGACGTCGACGGAGATCGGGACACCGGCCGAGATCGAGTCGAACACGACGGAACGGTCGGTGCCGCGCTGGACGACCTCGCGCAGCTTGTCGGCCGGTGCGTCGCCGGCGATGCGGACCGACATGCGGATACCGGTGAACCCGTTGCGGAAGTCGACGGTGTTCGTGCCCATCGCGCCCTCGACGTTCAGGTCGCCCTCGAGCGTCGACTCGACCATGGTCAGCTTCACCTTGCGGGCGGCGGCCGAGTAGACCAGGGACGTGGTCACACACGCGGCGAGCGCGTGCAGCAGGTACTCGGCGGGGTTCGGACCGGTGTCGGTGCCGAGCAGGATCGCGGGCTCCCCCGCGTCCAGGGTGAAGGCCTCGGTGCGCGTGGTGTCCTCGTCGCACGCGGCGTAGAAGTCCTTGATCGTCGAGCGGTTGTGCGCGCCACCGAGCCATTGGTTGCGGGCCCGGAATCGGAATTCCGCGATCTCGGGCTGGGCCTTGATGGCGTCCAGGGTCGCGAACATCGTGGTGGTGTCGACGCCGTTGCGGACGGTCTCGGTCGCGGTGATGGTGGTCTCGGTCATGGTCCTTGCTCCTGTTCCTCGGTCGGGTCGTCCCCGGTGCCGAGAACACTGCGCTGATCGAGCCCGTCGCCCATCGGGGAACGTCACCCATCTCGACCCGGCCGTCGCCCATACTGGTGCCGGCCCGCTGCCCGGCCATCACGCAGTGGGCAGCAGGGGCTCGCCGAGTGCGGCGTCGAGCACCAGCTCCGGACGTGCCCACAGGAGGGACCCGCCGACTCCCGGCACGACGATGCGCTCGGCCGTGGGGATCCGGGCTGCCAGCGTGGCCCCCAGATCGGGCGAGTGGCTCGTGTCGTCGGCGCCGAAAAGCACGGTGACGGGCACGTCCAGCGCATCGAGATCGAGACCCCAGGGCTGCATCGCGAGCACGGTGTCGCGGACGTAGCCATCCGACCCCTGCCGGAAGCCGTCGTCGAGCGCCGCGCGGAGGAGTGCGCGGAAGGCCTTGTCGCCGAAGACCGCAGCGTCCGAGGGGGGATGGCCGCCGAGCACGAAGTCGAGGAACGACTCCGGTGAGAAGCCGGCGAAGCGGGCAGCAGCCTCGTCGGGATCCGCGGCGACGGCCGCGACCAGCTCGCGGAGCGGCTCGGGGAGCAGGGCGGTCGTGGAGGGGTGGGCGACCTCGTCGACCGGCGAGACGAGCACGAGCCTGTTCACCGGCCCGGCGAGGGTCGCCGCCAGTGCGAAGGGCGCGCCCTGGGAGTTCGCGACGACGGGCACGGGGTCACCGAGCGTCGCGGCGAGTCGGTGCAGGTCGTCGCCGACGCTCGCAAAGGTCTTGCCCTTGTCGGCGTCGGAGCTACCGAGTCCCGGCCGGTCGACGCTGAGCAGCCGAAGGCCGCGGCCGTCGAGAAGCTCCTCTCCGAAGCGCATGAGGCTGCCCGACGCGGCGCCGGGCACGAACAGCAGCGGCGCCCCGCCCGCCGGGCCGTACGCGCGGTGGGCGAGCGTACGGCCGTCGGCCAGGGCGAGGCGCCGGACGGGCGGTGCGGCGTTCACGGTGACACTCCTACCGACACTCCTACCGACACTCCTACCCCGATGCCCGCCCACGCACCGGCAGGTCGTAGCAGCGGCGGACGCTCGTGCCCCGTCGACGCAGGTCGGCGCCGTACACGTGCAGCGACGCCGCGACTTCTGGGCCGTCGTTGACGACGGCGTGGATGTCGCCCGGCGGCGTCAGCACCGTCACCTCGCCGCACGGGCCGACGGTGTGGCCGTCCTCGACGAGCCGGCCGTCGTCGATCCGGTAGCGGATCTCGTGCTCCTCGCCCCGGTGCACGCCGACCACGCACCAGGCGATGTGGTCGTGCACCGCGGTGCGCTGCCCGGGGCGCCACACCGCGGCGACCAGCGAGTACGCCCCGTCGTCGGGCACGTGCAGCAGGTGGGTCAGGTATCGGCGCGGATCGCCGGCCTCCTGCTCGGGAGTGAGCAGCCCGGAGCGGCCGAGGAACGGGCGCAGTGCCTCTCCGACGGCGTGCGGGACGTCGAGGCCGGCACGCGGAGCGCGGACGGCCTCGTCGAGCTGCTCGACGAGGACGGCGAGGGTGGGGACGAGAGCGGTGGTCATGGCGGGCTCCTTCGCAGGCGGCGGGCCTGACGAGAGTCCCGCCGCCACCACCGTCCCACCACGGTTGTGACTGCCCAGGTCGGGCGGCGTACCACCCACATCGCGGTGGGGCGGGGTGCTCACACCACCCCGAGCCGGGCGGACGCCCCGGCCACCTCGCGTCGCGAGGTGATCCCCAGCTTCTGCAGCACCGCGGACACGTGGTGGTCCACCGTGCGGACCGAGAGCACCAGCTTCGCGGCGATCTCGGCGTTGGTCCGGCCGTCGGCCAGCAGCCGGAGGATCTCCACCTGGCGGTCGGTCAGACCCACCGGGTTCGCCCGGGTGGTGGGCTTCGGTCCTCGCGGCACCGCGGTGACCCCGCGCTCGCGCAGCCTCCGGCGCAGCAGCGCCGCTGCCGGCCGGGCACCCAGTTCGTCGAGCATCCGCAGTGCCTCGAGGGTGGGTTCCGGTTCACCGGAATCGGCGAGCTCCAGCGCCTGCTCGTACGGCTCACCGCGCTCGGCGAACCCGCGCGCCGCCGCCCGCCAGTCGCCCCGTAGGCCAGCTGCGTACTCCGGCGGGCAGCCCTCGAAGGGTTGCACCGGCTCGCCGAGCCGGCGCAGCCATCGCAGGAGGTCCGCCCGTGGGCGCTCCGCTCCGGGGACCGCGGTCCGCACGGCAAGCACCGCTGCCGCGTCGCGGGCGTCGACCGCACGGCCGGTCAGCCAGGCCAGCTCGATCCGAGCCATCAAGGCGGGAGTGAGCTGGTAGCGGGCGTCGGTGCGCCGCGTGAAGTCGACCGCCCGGTCGACGACGGCCGCGGCGTCGTCGGTGCCCCGGCGCACAAGCAGCCGGGACAGCTCGGGAAGGCTGTGGCGCATCCCACCGGTCCCTGCGGTGGACAGCAGTCCGCGCAGCCCGGCCTCGGCGGCCTCCCACTCGCCGCGGACGGCTTGCAGGCGACAGCCGTAGGCGCGGATGGGGTCGAGGTAGATGTCGACGTCGCGCTCCTCCGCGTAGGCGATGGCCTCCGCGATCCGGCGTCCGGTCTCCGCGAGCAGGCCCATCTGCGACAGGTTCTCCACCAGCACGAGGTAGCCGGTCATCACGAACACGTGCGCCGACAACGCGGCGGCCGCATCGATGCCGGCGCACAGCTCGTCGACGGCGCTCCGGTCGCCGCCCTTGTGCCGCGCGTTGCCGTGCGCGATCTGGCCCAGGGCCACCAGGTCGGGCGCGTCCAACCGGCGCGCCATCGCCAGCGCCGCCGCACCCGTCCCGAGGGCCTCGTCCGTCCGGTCGACGTTGGTCTGCAGGCCGGCGAGGTAGGCCAGCGCGTAGGCGTGCTGCCTGCTGTCCGCGCCCGGCTCGAGCACCCGGACCGCCCGTTCGGCCGTGGCCAGGGCTTCCCGCGGCTGCACCAGCGCCCAGTGAGCCAGGGCGACGGTGATCAGCACCTCCGACAGCGGCCCGGACGCGCCGAGCGCCTCGTACAGCCCGGCCGCACGCCGGCCTGCATCCAGGGCGTCGGGCACGCGGTCGAGCGTGAACAGCGCCATGGCCTGCTCCTGCCACAGCGCCGCTTCCTCGGCGGGATCGAGGAGGTGGCGATGCCGGAGGGCCTGTTCCAGCAGAGCGACCTCCTGGGTGTGCGCGCCGAGCCGGTTCGCCGTGCGGGCGGCGGCCGGCGCGTGCGCAACGACAGCCGCCTCGTCCCCGGCCGCCACGGCGTGATGGACGACGCGCGCGAGGTCGCGGTCGGACCTGCCGAGCAGCGCCGCAAGGACGCCGGCGTTGTACTGCATCCGCACCGCCACGGGCAGCGCCGCCTCGACGGCGCGACGGGCCAGCTCGTGCCGGAACGCCACCGTCCCCGCCTGCATCTCCAGCAGCCCGCTCCGCTCCGCGCCGGCGAGCACACCCAGGTCGTCGACGACCGCGCGGGCCAGCGACAGGTCCACGCCGGCGGGCACCACGGACAGCTGCTCCAGCGCCGTTCGCTCGGCGGGACCGAGACGGTGCAGCCGGGCGATCACCGCGTCGACCACCGTCGCGGGCACGGCGCCCGAGACGGTGGCGGACCCCGTCGCGGCGGCCATCTCGGAGACGAAGAACGGGTTGCCGGCCGTCAGCCGGTAGAGCGGGGCCGACGTGGCCGCGGTGCCGCCGACCAGCCGGGCCACCGCCGCGCGGGAGAGCCGGGCCGGGGCGAGCCGGTGCACGGCGGGACCGCCCAGCGCGCCGAGCACCCGTTGCAGGGACGGCCCGACCTCCTCGTCGCGGTAGGTCGCCACGACCACGGCCGGCAGGTCGACCACCCGGCGCCCGACGTAGCGCAGCACGTCGAGGGTGGCGTCGTCGGCCCAGTGGACGTCCTCGAGAACGAGGACGGTCGGACGGGCACCGTCCGCCAGCTCCGTGAGCAGCCCGGAGAGCACCGCGTCGCGGTCACCCGTGGCCAGTGCCGTGGCGAGCGGCCCACCGGCGCCGCGGACCGCGTCACGCAGCGGGCCCAAGGTGCGCGGCGTGACGAGGTCGTCGCACGCACCGAGCAGGACGCGGGCCCGGTCGGGCCGGTCGAGGACGAAGGCGCGGACGAGGCTCGTCTTGCCGATGCCGGCCTCCCCCGAGATCAGCGCGACCGACCCCGTACCCCCCGTGGCCCGGCGTAGCGCGGTCTCGAGGACGTCCAGCTCGGCACCACGTTCCAGGACGAGCGGCCGCGTCACGGCGTCGGCTCCAGCGCCTCCGTCCAGCAGACCGCGGTACCGCTGACGGCCACGACGCCGTCGTCGCGCGCCACCTGCACGTCCAGGCCGGTGATCGGCTTGTCGGCGCGCGCGGAGGTCACCTCCACCGTGCCGGTGATGACGTCGCCCGGGCGGACGGGTGCGAGGAAGCGCAGGTCGAGCTGGAGGAACACGCTGCCGGGGCCGGGCAGGTCCTCGGCGACCACGGCGTTGAGCACCGCGGTCGTCACGCCGCCCTGGACGACGATGCCGCCGAACCGGCTGCGCGCCGCCACGTCGGCGTCGTAGTGCAGCGGGTTGCGGTCGCCCGAGATCTCCGTGAACAGCTCGATGTCGCGCCGTGTCACCAGTCTCGACCGGCTGGCCGTCTGGCCGACGCGCGGCCGGTCGGTCCGCGACTCCTCGACGTCCATGTCGTGCTCCTCGTCCGGGCCCGGCCGGGTGCCGGGATCGCCGACGACGCTAGGGGCACCGGCGCCGAGGACCAACGGATCGCGCTGCCCACATCTCGACCTCGGCTGCCCAGATCGCTGCCCAGATCTCAGTCCGCGGCGAGGCGGGCCGCCAGCGCCGCCGCCTCGCGCCGGGTGGAGACGTCCAGCTTCTGCAGCACGGCCGACACGTGGTGGTCGACCGTGCGGACGGAGACGACGAGCCGGGCCGCGATCTCGGCGTTGGTCAGCCCGTCCCCGAGCAGGCCGAGGATCTCCAGCTGCCGGCCGGTCAGCCCGGCCGGGTTGGCCCGGGTCGTCGCCTGCGGACCGCGGGGAACCCGGCGAACGTCGAGCTCCCGCAGCCGACGCCGGGTCAGCAGCGCCGCCGGCGCGGCGCCGAGCCCGTCGAACACGGCGAGCGCCTCCAGCACGGGCTCGATCTCACCGGAGTCGAGCAGCTGCACGGCCCGCTCGTACGGGTCGCCGACCCGCTCCCAGGCCGCCGCGGCCGTGCGCCAGTCGCCGCGGAGGTCGGCGGCGAACTCCTCCGGGCACCCGTCGACGGTCTCGGCCGGCCGGCCGAGGCGCCGCAGCCAGCGCAGCAGCTCCGCGCGGTCGCGCTCGCGGCCCGGCTGCGCCGTGCGGGGCAGCAGGGCGAGCGCGTCGCGGCCGAGGCTCGGGTCCCCGGTCAGCCAGCCGAGCTCCGCCGCCGCGGCGGCCGTCGGTACGAGGGCCTGCAGGCTCTTCGCCTGCTCGGCGTTCTCCCACGCCGCGGCCAGCAGCTCCCGCGCGTCCGGGGTGCCGCGGCGCACGGCGATCCGGGCGAGGCCGGGCAGGGCGTGGCGGGCGAGCATGCCGTGGTTGTCGGCGTCGTCGAGCAGGGCCCGCAGGCCCGCCTCCCCGCCGGCCCAGTCCCCGCGCAGCGCAGCGAGGCGATGGCGGTAGGCGTCCCACGCCCGCTCGGAGGTCGCGAACTCGCGGTTCCGGCAGTACGCCGCACCGGCCTCGAGCACCGCGTCGATCTCGCCGTAGCGGCCGTACCGCCACAGCAGCCCGACGTGGTTCACGTA
Organism: Pseudonocardia charpentierae; assembly: GCF_031845345.1. NCBI lineage: Bacteria > Bacillati > Actinomycetota > Actinomycetes > Pseudonocardiales > Pseudonocardiaceae > Pseudonocardia > Pseudonocardia charpentierae. Next base: position 87,259 of record NZ_JAVREJ010000008.1, read on the forward strand.
GCCGAGAGCGACCCGCCCGTGCTCCCCTGCCGCCGATGCCTGGGCCAGCGCGCGGCGCAGCTCGTCCGGCCCGCTCGGGTCACCGAGCTGCCACAGCCCCCGCCCCCGATAGATCAGCGTCTGCGTCCGCAGCGGGTCGGCGCCGAGCCGCTCCCCCATCGCGAGGGCCTCGTCGAGCGCGGCCAGGCTCTCGCGCTCGCGGTCGACGTTGACCAGCACGACGCCCAGGTAGACCAGCGCGAACTGGAGGGCCGCGCTGTCGCCGGCGGGCCGCAGCAGGTCGACGGCGCGCGACGCGGAGGCCACCGCGTCGTCGGTGCGCATGTTCGTCCACTGCTGCAGCGCGAGAGTGGCCAGCGCCCGGCCGAGCGCGCTGCGGTCGTCGAGCCGTTCGCGCAGCCGGACCGCCCGCTCGGCGGCCGACAGCGCCTCATGGCGGTGGTTGGCGTGGAACTCCGCCCACGCGTCGGCCTCGCAGAGGGCGGCCTCCTCGTGCCGGGTGAGCAGCTCCCGACGTGCGAGCGCGGCCCGGTACAGCATCGCCCCCTGGTCCTGGGCGCCCGCCGCACACGCCCGCCGCGCGGCCTCCGGGGCGTGCGCGACCACCGCGGCGTCGTCACCGGCGGCCACGGCGTGATGCACGATCCGCGCCGGGTCGACCCCGTCCCGGTCGCGCAACGCCGCGAGCACGCGAGCGTTGAGCTCGATCTGCACACTGCGCGGCAGCGTCCCCTCCACCGCACGCCGGGCCAGCTCGTGCCGGAAGGCCACCGCGTCCGGCCGCACCTCCAGCACCCCGATGTGCTCGGCATCCGCGAGCAGGGTGATGTCGCCGAGAAGTGCCCGCGCCAGGGGCACCTCGACCCGCGAGGGCACCACGGCGAGCTGCTCCAGCGCGGACTGCACCGGCCGGTCCAACCCGCGGACCCGCGCGAGAACGGCGTCGACGACGGTCGGCGGCACGCCGTCGGAACCGGCGGCGAGCGCTTCGGTGACGAAGAACGGGTTGCCTGCGGTGAGTGCGTACAGGCGAGCCGACGTGGCCGTCGTGCCGCCGGCGAGCCGGGCGACGGCCGCCCGCGACAGCGGAGCCAACCTCAGACGGTGGACCCGCTCCCCGCCGAGCGCCCCGAGCACGCGGCGCAGCGGATGGCCGCGGCCCAGTTCGTCGTCACGGTAGGTGAGCACGAGCAGTGCCGGCAGGTCGGCGATCCGGCGCGCGAGGAACCGCAGCACGTCGAGCGTCGCCTCGTCGGCCCAGTGCACGTCCTCGACGAGCAGCACCGTCGTGGGCCGCGCCAGCTCCGCCTCGATCCCGCTCAGCACGGCGTCCCGGTCTCCCCGGGTCAGAGCATCGCCCAGCGACCCGGCGCGCACGGCGTCGCGCAGCGGACCGAACGTGCGCGGGGAGAGCAGGTCGTCACAGGTGCCCGCGAGCATGCGGACCGTCCCCGCGACCTCGCGGGAGAACGCCCGCACGACGCTGGTCTTGCCCGCGCCCGCCTCACCGGAGAGGAGCACGGCCGAGCCGGTGCCGGCGGCCGCCTCGGCGAGGCAGGTTCGCAGCCGGCTCAGCTCCTGGTCGCGCTCCAGCAGCACCGGCCCCATCGGAGGATGGTGCATCCTCGCCGGTGGGGAACACCAGAGGCGACCTGCCGGCGCGGATCCGCCGGCCGTGCTCGGTTACAGCGCGCCCTTGGTGGACGGGATACCGGTGATCCGCTCGTCGCGCTCCGTCGCCGCCCGCAGTGCCCGGGCGATCGCCTTGAACTCGGCCTCGGTGATGTGGTGCGGGTCGCGGCCCTCCAGCACGCGCACGTGCAGCGCGAGGTGGCCGTGGAAGGCCAGCGACTCGAACACGTGCTTGTTCAGCACCGTCGCGTAGTGCCCGCCCACGACGAAGTGGCGCATGTACTTCGGCTCGCCGGTGTGCACGGTGTAGGGCCGGCCGGAGACGTCGACGACGGCGTGCGCGAGCGCCTCGTCCATGGGGATCCACGCGTCGCCGAAGCGGCGGATGCCGCGCTTGTCGCCCAGCGCCTGCCGCAGCGCCTGGCCGAGCACGATCGCGGTGTCCTCGACGGTGTGGTGTGCGTCGAGCTCGACGTCGCCCTCGGCGTGCACCGACAGGTCGAACGCCCCGTGCTTGCCCAGCGAGTCGAGCATGTGGTCGAAGAACGGCACGCCGGTGGCGATGTCGGTCTGCCCCGTGCCGTCGAGGTCGATCTCGACGACGACCTTCGACTCCTTCGTGACCCGCTCTACCCGACCGACCCGTGTCATACCTTTTCCGTCTCCTCCACCACTACGTTCCTGGCAAGCACGTCCTGCGCGACCTGCAGGAACGCGTCGTTCTCCTCCGGGGTCCCGATGGTCACCCGCAACCGGTGCGGGATCCCGACGTCCCGGATCAGCACTCCGCGATCGAGGAACGCCCGCCACGCCCGCTCGGCGTCGGCGAACCGTCCGAACAGCACGAAGTTCGCATCGCTGGGCACCACGTCGTAGCCCGCCGCCGCGAGTGCGGCGACCACCCGATCCCGCTCGGCCCGCAGCAAGGCCACCGATCCGAGCGTCGCGTCAGCATGCCGCAGGGAAGCCCGCGCCGCAGCCTGCGTCAGCGACGACAGGTGGTACGGCAGGCGGACGAGCTGCAGCGCGTCGACCACCGCCGGCGCCGCGGCCAGGTAGCCGAGGCGCCCGCCCGCGAAGGCGAACGCCTTGCTCATGGTGCGGCTGACGACGAGCTTGTGCCCGTGCGTGGGCAGCAGGACGGCGGCGCTGGGCCGGTCCGAGAACTCGGCGTACGCCTCGTCCACGATCACGATCCCGGGCGACGCGTCGACGAGCTGCGCCAGCTCGTCCGGCTCCAGCGACTGCCCCGTGGGGTTGTTCGGGCTGGTCAGGAAGGTCACATCCGGGGCCCGCCGGGCGAGCAGCTCCGCCGCCGCCCGGATGTCGATCGTGAAGTCGTCGCGGCGGGGCGTGGGCAGCCACTCGGTGCGGGTGCCGCCGGCGATGATCGGGTGCATCGAGTACGACGGCACGAAGCCGGCCGCGACCCGGCCGGGCCCGCCGAACGCCTGCAGGACCTGCTGGAGGATCTCGTTCGACCCGTTCGCCGCCCACAGGTTCGCCGCGGTGAGCGGCACACCCGTGACGCCGGTCAGGTAGGCGGCGAGATCCGCGCGCAGGGCGACGGCGTCGCGGTCCGGGTAGCGGTGCAGCTCCGCGGCGACCTCGTGGGCGGCGGCGGTGACGTCGGCCACCAGCTCGGGCGGCGGGGGGTACGGGTTCTCGTTGGTGTTCAGCCGCACCGCGACGTCGAGCTGCGGTGCCCCGTAGGGGGTCTTGCCCCGCAGGTCCGCGCGCAGCGGGAGGGCGTCGAGGGTGACCTCCGCGCCGACGAGCTGATCCGTGGTCGTCATCACGTGGTCCCGAATCGCGCCGTCACGGCCTGCCCGTGGGCCGGGAGGTCTTCCGCGGTCGCGAGGGTGACCACCCGGTCCGCCACCTCGCGCAGCGCGTCTTCGGTGTACTCGACGAGGTGCACGCCCCGCAGGAAGGTCTGCACCGACAGGCCTGCGGAGTGCCGCGCGCAACCGCCGGTGGGCAGCACGTGGTTCGACCCCGCGCAATAGTCGCCGAGCGACACCGGCGCCCACGGCCCGATGAAGATCGCCCCGGCGTTGCGCACCTGCAGCGCGACCTCGCGGGCCTGCGCCGTCTGGATCTCCAGGTGCTCCGCCGCGTAGGCGTCGACGACCGCGAGGCCGGCCGCCACGTCCGCGACGAGGATCGTGCCGGACTGCGGTCCGGTGAGCGCGGTGCGGATGCGCTCGGTGTGCTTGGTGGCCGCGACCTGCCGCTCCAGCTCGGCGTCCACGGCGTCGGCCAGCGCGTCGCTGGTCGTCACCAGGACCGAGGCGGCCGACGGGTCGTGCTCGGCCTGCGACACCAGGTCCGCGGCGACGTGCACGGGGTCCGCCGTCTCGTCGGCGAGGACGGCGATCTCCGTGGGGCCGGCCTCGGCGTCGATCCCGATCAGCCCGCGCAGCAGCCGCTTGGCCGCGGTGAGGTAGGCGTTGCCCGGCCCGGTGACCATGTCGACCGGCTCCAGCTCCTGCCCGTCGGTGTCCGTGCCGCCGTACGCGAGGAGCGCGACGGCCTGCGCCCCGCCGACCGCCCAGACCTCCTCGACGCCCAGCAGCGCGGCCGCCGCGAGGATCGTGGGGTGCGGCAGGCCGCCGTGCTCGGCCTGCGGCGGCGAGGCGACGACCAGGGACTCGACCCCGGCCTGCTGGGCGGGGACGACGTTCATGATCACGGACGAGGGGTAGACCGCGAGCCCGCCCGGGGCGTACAGGCCGACGCGGCGGACGGGCACGAACCGCTCGGAGACGACGCCGCCGGGGACCACCTGGGTGACGATGTCCGTGCGGCGCTGGTCGGCGTGCACCGTCCGGGCCCGCTCGATGGAGGTCTCCAGCGCGGTGCGCACCGCGGGGTCCAGCGTCGCGAGCGCCCCGGTCAGCGCCTCGGGCGGCACGCGGACGGCAGCGGGCCGGACCCGGTCGAACCGCTCGGAGTAGTCCAGCGCGGCCTCCGCCCCGCGCTCGCGGACGGCCTCGACGATCGGACGGACCCGCTCGACGACCGCCTCGACGTCGACCTCGGCGCGGGGCAGCAGGGCCCGCAGGGCGGCGGTGGGCGGCAGCGGGCGCGGGCGCAGGTCCGTTCGGCGGAGCATGAGGCCAGGGTAGTCGGCGGTACCGACAGATCCGGTGCTGGTCAGCGGCCCGGTGGGGTTTTCGGTGGTGAGCTCACCAGCCCGCGCCGGTGCGCCCACAGCGCCGCGCTCGTCCGGTCCGTCACGCCGATCTGGGTGAAGACGCTGGTCAGGTGAGCTTTCACGGTGCGCTCGGCGATGCCGAGCACGCGGGCGATCTGCTTGTTCGCCAGGCCCTCGGCCACCAGCACCAGCACCTCCTTCTCCCGCCCCGAGAGAACCGACACCGGGGTCGGCTTCGACCGTCCGGTCAGCACGATCCGCGCCGCCCGCGGGTCGAGCGGCGACTCCCCGCGCGCGGCCGAGCGCACCGCGCCGACCAGCCCGTCCGGTTCCGCGTCCTTGAGGAGGTAGCCGATCGCCCCCGCGTCGAGCGCGTCGGTGACGAGGTCCGGGTCGGCGAACGAGGTGAGCACCACCACGGCGGTGTCGGGCTGCGCGGCGAGCAGCCGGCGGGTCGCCTCGACCCCGGACATGCCCGGCATCGACAGGTCCATGAGGACCACGTCCGGGCGCAGCGCCGCGGCCATCTCCAGCCCCTCGGCACCGCTGCCGGCGCTGCCGACCACGGAGACGTCGTAGGCGAGCTCGAGCAGCCGAGCCATGCCGGCGCGCAGGAGGGCGTGGTCGTCGACCAGCAGCACCCGGATGACGCCCGCGCGCCGCTGGTCCGGCCTCGGCGGGCCACCCGGGCGAACGGCTGCCGCTCCCGCGGCCGGGCCCGTCGCGTCGCCCCGCATCGTGATCACGAGACCGGAACCTCCATCGTCACGGCAGTCCCGGCGCCGGGCGCCGAGCTGACCTCGATCCGTCCGCCGACGTCGCCGGCGAGGTCGTCCAGCAGGCGCAGGCCCAGGTGGGGCCGGTCATCGGACACCGCGGCCGCGGGATCGAAGCCGACGCCGTCGTCGTTCACGGCGAGCGTGAGCACGTCGCCGTCCGGGCCCGGCCGCCGTCCGAGCCGCACGTCCACGGCCGACGCGCCGGCGTGCGCGACGACGTTGCGCAGCGCCTCCTGTGCCACGCGGAACGCGAACTGCTCCGCGGAGCAGCTCAGGCGGCGCGTGGCCCCGTCGTCGATCACCAGCGTCGCCATGACGCCCCGCGCGGTCGTCGTCTCCGCGAGATCGCCCAGTGCAGCGGCGAGGCCGGTGCGCCGCAGATTGGGTGGGTGGATGTCGACGACGAGCGATCGCAGCGAGCGGATCGCCGAACGCACGGAGTCCGCGGCGAGGTGCAGCCGACCCGATTCCGCCCTGTTCCCGGCCTGGTCCGCCTCGATCGCTGACCCTGCCAGGGCCATCGACGTGGCGGCGAGGTCCTGGACGACCCCGTCGTGCAGGTCCGCGGCGATCCGGCGGCGCTCGGCGTCCGACGCCGCGAGCGAGCGGTGCAGCATCAGCTCGCGCTCCCGGCGCGCGCGGGCCGTCTGCCGGGCCAGCCGCACCGCGAGCGGGAACTGCACGAGTTGCAGCAGCACCAGCGCTCCGATGGTGATGGGCAGGAACTGCAGCCAGATCGCCGAGGTCCGCGCGGCCACCGAGCTCAGCGGCATGTAGGTCTCGAAGAGCAGCACCTGGCCCGAGGGTGTGTGCACGGGCCGGTAGACCTCGAGCAGGGTGCCGAGGTCGTGCTCGAGGTCGTTCTCGGCCCGGCTGAGGTCGCTGATCTCGGCGGCGGCCTCACCGGTGACCAGCACCTCCGCCTCGTCGAGCCCCAGCGGGTACTGCCGGCCGATGAGGCGCTCGTCGTCGGAGTAGACGACCCGGCCGTCGGCCGTCCACAGCTTCATCCGCTGCACCGGGCCGCCGGTGAGCAGGCGGGCGGCGTCGCGCATCGCGGCCAGCGCGGCCGGGTCGCCGGTGAGCAGGCCGTCGCGCAGGTGCGGTTCGACGACCGTCCGCGCGAGCACCCCGTTCAGCCTGCGCGCGCCGTCGAGCGCCTGGCCCTCGGCGGCGGTGCGGCTGACGAACGCCCCCGCGACGGCGATCAGCACGACCGTCAGCACGCCGGCCAGCGCGAAGTGGACGAGCGCGCGGCGGGGCGTGCCCGACCCGGCGGACCGGGCCCGGTGGGCGGCGCGGCGCGGCGCGGGCAGGGCGGCCCGCCGTACGGACACCATGGCCGTCACCTGCGGCTCCCTCCCGGTGGCCGGGCAGCCGACCGGGCGTCAGTGTGATCGACGTCGACCGGTCGGCGGAAACCGCAGGCGGGGGTGTCTCACCCCCCCAAATCGGGGGTCGGGGTCACCTCTCCTGGAGGTCCAGCCCGACGTCCAGCGCCGTCACCGAGTGCGTGAGCGCCCCGACGGCCAGGAAGTCGACGCCCGTTCCGGCGTAGGCGCGGGCGTTCGCGAGCGCGAGCCCGCCGGACGACTCGAGCAGGGTCGGCGCACTTCCCCGCCTGCGGACCGCCTCGGCGGTCTGCGCCACGGTGAAGTTGTCGAGGAGCACCAGCTCGGCGCCCAGCGCCAGCACGTCGTCGAGCTGCTCGAGCGAGTCGACCTCCACCTCGCACGGCAGGTCGGGTGCCGCGGCCCGGGCCCGCTCGAGCGCCGCGCCGACCGACCCGGCCGCCGCCACGTGGTTGTCCTTGATGAGCACGGCATCGCCGAGCCCGAGGCGGTGGTTCACCCCTCCGCCGCAGCGGACCGCGTACTTCTCCAGCAACCGCAGGCCCGGCAGGGTCTTGCGGGTGTCGCGGATCCGCGCGCCGGTGCCGGCCACCGCGTCGACCCAGGACGCGGTCGCGGTGGCGACACCGGAGAGGTGGCAGAGCAGGTTGAGCGCCGTGCGCTCCGCGGTGAGCAGCCCGCGGACGGGAGCACGGACGACGAGCGCCGGCTCGCCGGCCGGCACCCTGGTGCCGTCGGGCCGTTCGCCGAGCACCTCCACGTCGCCCAGGACCTCGTTGCCCAGGACCTCGGCGAGCACGACCCGGACCGCCACCACCCCGGCGAGCACGCCACCCGCGCGCGGGGTGAACGCGCCGATCGCCACGGCGTCGGCGGGCACGGTGGCGGCCGTGGTGGCGTCGGGCCCGTAGCGCAGGTCCTCGGCGAGGGCGGTGCGCACGACGCGCAGCAGGTCGTCCGGGTCGGGCACCCCGATCTCCGCGACGCCCCCGACGCCGGCGGCAACCCGCGCGGTCACGCCACACCCGCCAGTGCGTCGGCGGCCACGACCGGGCGGCCGTCGCCGTCCAGCGACACCCGCAGGCTCGCGCGCTGCCAGGCGTCGTCGCGGTCCGGGTGGTCCGTGCGGACGTGGCAGCCGCGGGTCTCGGTGCGGGTACCGGCGCAGGCGAGCACCGCCGCGGCGAGCAGCGTCAGCGCCGCGTCCTCGACGCCCGCCCGGTCGGTGGCCGGCCCGGGGCCGGTCGCCGCCTCCACCACGTCCGACGCCGCCGCCAGCCCCGCGGCGTCGCGGCCGATCCCGGCTCCCGCGCTCATCGCCCGCTGCACCACGCGCCGGTCCGCCACGGCGAACACGGGCAGGGGCGCCGCCGCGGTGATCGGCACCGGGCGCGGCACGGCGAGGTCCGCGACCACCGCGCGTCCCACCCGGGCACCCACGACGAGGCCCTCGAGCAGCGAGTTCGACGCGAGGCGGTTCGCCCCGTGCAGACCTGTCCGGGCCACTTCCCCCGCGGCGTAGAGGCCGCTGACGGCGGTGCGTCCCTCGACGTCGGTGAGCACGCCGCCGCAGGCGTAGTGCGCGGCCGGCGTCACCGGGATCGGCTCGCGGGTCGGGTCGATCCCCGCGGCCCGGCAGGAGGCGGTCACCGTCGGGAAGCGGGCCGCGAAGCCGTCGACGGCGGTGGCGTCGAGCCACACGCAGTCCGTCCCCGTCTCGCCCATCCGCCGCGTGATCGCCGCAGCGACGACGTCGCGCGGTGCGAGCTCGGCCAGCGGGTGCACGCCGACCATGAACCGCGCCCCGGTGCGGTCGCGCAGCACGCCGCCCTCGCCCCGGACGGCCTCGGTGACCAGCGGCCGGTGCCCCAGCGCGCCCGGCAGGTACAGGACGGTGGGGTGGAACTGCACGAACTCGAGGTCGGCGGCCGTCGCGCCGGCCCGCAGGGCCAGCGCGATCCCGTCGCCGGTCGACGTGGCGGGGTTGGTGGTGCTCGCGAAGAGCTGGCCGTAGCCGCCGGTCGCCAGGAGCACGGCGGGTGCGCGCAGCAGTCCGGGGCGGCCGTCGTCGTCGAGCACGGTGACACCGGCGACGGGCTCCCCGTCGACACGCAGCGCGTCGACGGCGACGTGCCCGGTGAGCAGCGGCAGGCCGGCTCCGCGGGCGGCGGCGACGAGCGCCCGCTCGATCTCGGCACCGGTGGCGTCGCCCCCGGCCCGCACCACCCGGAACGCCGAGTGCCCGCCCTCGCGGGTGCGCTCGAGGGCGCCTGCGGGTGTCGTGTCGAACACCGCTCCGCGGGCCCTGAGCCGGGCGACCGCGGCCGGGCCGTCGGTCAGGATCGAGGCGACCGCCGCGGCGTCGCACAGCCCGGCACCCGCGGTGAGGGTGTCGGTGACGTGCGCGTCGACACTGTCGCCCGCGACGTCGCCGACGACCACCGCGACACCGCCCTGCGCCCACCGGGTGGATCCCGCGTCCTCCGCGTCCTTGGTGACGACGACGACCCGCAGGCCGGCGGCGGCGGCGTCGAGCGCCGCCGTGAGGCCGGCGACACCGCTGCCGATCACGACGAGGTCGGCGGCGGCCTCCCAGTGCGGGGCGTTCATTCCGCACCGCCCGGACGGCCGATCGCGATCATCCGCTGCACCGCGGCCCGGCCGCGGGCGGCCAGCTCCGGGTCGACGTGGACCTCGTCCGTGCCCTCGCGCAGGCTGCGCAGCAAAGCCTCCGGAGTGATCATCTTCATGTAGCGGCACGAGGCCCGCTCGTTCACCGCCCGGAAGTCGATCTCCGGGGCGGCCCTCCGGAGCTGGTGCAGCATCCCCACCTCGGTGGCCACCAGCACCTCCGTCGCTCGCGACGCCCGTGCAGCGTCGAGCATGCCGCCGGTGGAGAGGATCTTGACGCGGTCGGCGGGGACCGCGCCGCTGCCGGCGAGGTAGAGCGCCGAGGTCGCGCAGCCGCACTCGGGGTGGACGAACAGTTCGGCGTCCGGGTGTGCCGTGGCCTGCGCGGTGAGCTCGGCGCCGTTGATGCCCGCGTGCACGTGGCACTCCCCCGCCCAGACGTGCATGTTCTGCCGGTTCAGGGTCCGGCGGACGTGCGCTCCGAGGAACTGGTCGGGCAGGAACAGCACCTCACGGTCCGCCGGGATCGACGCCACGACCTCGACGGCGTTGCTGGAGGTGCAGCAGATGTCGGTCTCGGACTTCACGGCGGCGGTCGTGTTGACGTAGGAGACCACCACGGCGCCGGGGTGCTCGGCCTTCCACGAGCGCAGCTCGTCGGCGGTGATCGAGTCGGCCAGCGAGCAGCCGGCCCGGGCGTCCGGGATGAGCACGGTCTTGTCCGGGGCGAGGATCTTGGCCGTCTCGGCCATGAAGTGCACCCCGCAGAACACGATCGTCGAGGCGGACGATTCCGCGGCGATGCGGGAGAGCGCCAGCGAGTCGCCCGTGTGGTGGGCGACGTCCTGGATCTCGGGCAGCTGGTAGTTGTGCGCCAGCAGCACGGCATCGCGGTCCCGGGCCAGTTCGCGGACCTCGGCGAACCAGGCGCCGTCGACAGTGTTCGCTCGAACATCTGTCACGGTCATGTCGTGCCTCCTGCCGCTCCGTGGTTTTCGCCTATTAAGCGAAAACATACGAGAGCGTAGCAACGGGCGCGGCCGTTGTCGCGCCTGACGTGACGCTCACCTCACCCGTCGGACATGCGCCGTTCACTTCCGACCGCTTGCCCGGGTTGTCGGGGCGTCGACCTACGATCGGGTGCATGTCCGACCGCGCGGCGCGACCGACCGCGCACGAGGTGCTCGCCGCCGTCCTGCAGATCCGCGACGGCACGCTGCAGGTCCTCGCCTGGCGGCGGGCGCAGCCGCCGGACGCCGGACGGTGGGCGCTGCCGGGCGGCCTGCTCGGCGACGACGAAGACGTCGAGGCGTCCGTGCGCCGCCAGCTCGCGGAGAAGGTCGACGTGCGCGAGATCTCCCACGTCGAGCAGCTCGCGGTGTTCAGCGCCCCCCACCGGGTTCCGGGCGCCCGGCGCATCGCCACCGCGTTCCTCGGGCTCGTCCCCTCCGACGCCGATCCGGTGGTGCCCGCCGACACCACCTGGCACCCCGTCGACGCCGTTCCCGATCCGGCCTTCGACCACGTCGAGATCGTCAGGGCGGCCCGCGACCGGCTGCGCGCCAAGCTCTCCTACACCAACCTCGGGTTCGCCCTGGCGCCCCGCAAGTTCACGATCTCCATGCTGCGTGAGCACTACGCGGCAGCCCTGGGCCATCCGGTGTCGGCGACGAACCTGCAGCGGGTGCTCGCGCGGCGCGCCGTGCTGGTGCCGACGGGCGAACTCGTCGCGCCCGGGCCCGCGGGCGGACGGCCCGCGGCACTGTTCCGGTTCGCCGAGCGGACGCTGCGAGTGACCGACGCGTTCGCCGTACTGCGGCCACCCGGCAGGCCGCCGGGCGAGCACGCACGGGCGGCCTTACCGTGAGCGAGTGGTTGCGAATCTTCCGTTGTTCCCCTTGAGCACTGTGCTCATGCCGGGAGCGCCGCTTCCACTGCACATCTTCGAGCCGCGGTACCGCCAGCTGACCGTCGACCTCGTGACCGGGGTGGTTCCGGGCAAGGAGTTCGGCATCGTCGCCGTCCGCGAGGGATGGAGCGCGGGCGACGAGAAGGCCGCCCTGCACAGCGTCGGCTGCACGGCCGAGCTGATCGACGTGCGGCGGCTGCCCGACGGCCGCTACGACATCGTCACTCGCGGCTGTCACCGCTTCCGCCTGCTCGACATCGACACCGAAGCGCGCCCCTACCTCATGGCGAACGTCGAGTACCTGCCCGACGTGCCCGAGGAGCCGACGGACGACCTCGCCGGCCTCGTCGGCGCGGCCCGCTCGGCCCACCGGCGCTACTGCACCACGGCGTGGACGAGCGGCGACTGGTCGGAGCCCGCCGACGACACCGCGACCGCCGACCTGCCCCACCTGCTCGCCGCCGACTGCCTGCTCCCGCTGTCGGACCGCCAGCGTCTCCTGGAGCAGACCCGCGCGGCGATCCGGCTCCGGATGGTGCGGGCCCTGCTGATCAGGGAGGCGGGCCTGCTGGGCGAGCTGCACGCCGTCCCCGCCCCGCTGCACACCTTCACGGTCGACTCCAGCCCCAACTGACCGCGAGTCTTGCGTTCCGGTACGCGAGTCTTGCGTCGGTGCACGCGAGTCTTGCGTTCCTGCACGCCGCTGCGTCCGGATCAGGTCCAGCCGTAGCGCGAACGCAGCTCACCGGCCACGCGGTCGAACCGCCCCTCGTCCAGCACCGCGCCCTCGCGCCGGATCTCGTGTTCAGGGACCTCGATCACCCGGTCCAGCCGGACGTACGACGGCCGTCCCTGGCCGTCCCACTTGCCCGCACCGATGCCGACCCAGTTCCGATCGTCGGCGCGCTCGGACTGGCTCGACAGCATCAGCCCGACGAGGTCGCGGCCCTCGCGCCCGACCACGAGCACCGGCCGGTCCTTGCCCCGCGCGTCGTCCTCTTCGTATGGCACCCAGGTCCAGACGATCTCGCCCGGGTCCGCCGCGCCGTCGAGGTCGGGGGCATAGGCGACCTTGCGCGCCCGGTCCTGGGCCGGTGCGGTGCGGGCCCGGCCGGCCGGCGGATGCGGCCGGGCGGAGCGCTCTTTCGTCTCGGACGTCCGCTTCGCAGGCGCTCGGCGCTCGCGTTGCTGCGTCTGTTGCGTCAGCAGCCTGAGCCCGGCCTCTGCGGCCTGCCGGAGCAGGCTCCCCCACGTCGCCACGCGCGACAGCATGCCCGACGCCACTCCGCGCGGCGTTCACGCACCCGCACTCGTCACAGCCGGCGCGGGACGCAGGAGGTGCCGCGACCTCAGCCCGCGCGGCGGATCGGCACGACGTCGACCAACGGCGCGACGCCGATGAAGTCGTCCGGGTTCATGGTCAGCAGCGGTATACGTGCTGCTGCCGCGGTGGCTGCGATCTGCAGGTCGAGCCTGCGCGGACGTGGGCTTCGACCGGCGATGCGCACGAGCTCGGCGAGCACGCCGTAGAGCTTGGCCTCCTCGACCCCGAACGGCACGACCTCGTAGGCCGTCAGCACGCGGCGTAGGCGCAGCTCGCGGGCGGTGCGATCGCCGGCGCCGAGGCCGTAGGCGAGCTCACCGACCGTGACGGCGCTGACGACGACAGCGGAGTCGGCGTACTCGCCTCGATCGACTTCTTCGACGTCGATCACCACCGAGGTGTCCAGCAATACGGCCGGAACCGGCACGTCAGTACTCGATTCGGTCGTCACCGAAGATCCGGTCGGCCTCTTCGCGGTCGCGGTACCACTGCTCGACGTCGATCGGCGGGAGCTGCCGGAATTCCTCCTGCATGTCCCGCAGGGTTCTCCGCTTCTTCGGCGGCACACCGTGCGGCACGAGGTCCGCGACCGGCGTGCCGTTGCGCGTGATCACGAAGGTCTCGCCCGCCTCGACCCGCCGCATGATCTCGGCGTTGTCGTTGCGCAGCTGCCGCTGTGGGATGAATTCCGGCATGACTCCACCGTAGTCCATTCGTAGCGATGAATGGCTACACCTCCCACCCGTTGCGGTCCACCTGCCCCGCAGGCCAGCGCTCGATCCCCGCGCGCACCGGCAGCACCATCGACACCCCGCCGTACACCTGCACCCGCCCGTCCGCCCGCACCATGCGCGTCGGCCCGGGCACGCGCACCCACCCGCCGCTCCCGTAGAAGCCCGCGACCTGCTCGCCGCAGGTCAGGTATCCGAACGGGAGCTCCAGCCCGTCCAACGTGGCGCTGCCCCGGGCCAACAGCTCCGCGCCCACGCCGCCGCCCTGCAGCGCCGGGTCGACCGCCACCAGCCCGACGTCCCCGACGAGCACCGCCCTGCCGTCGACCTGGAGGAACCTCCGCAGCACGGCGATGTGTGCCACCGGCTGACCGTCAGCGTGCGCGACCACCCGCAGCTCCGGGCGCGCGCTCGACCAGCTGCGGCCCGGCCCGAAGGGCGTCCGGGACCGGACGAAGCAGCGCGCGAGCAGGGCGCCGAGCGCATCGTGCTCGGCGGCGGTCACGTCGTCCTCCCAGGTGCAGGCCCAGGAGAGGTCAGCCGCGGCGTTCACCGTGGCGGCTGCATCGGGCGGTCCAGCCCGCCGGGGTCACCTGCACGACCATCCGGCGGGCGCACTCGGGGCAGAAGCGCGGCGGTTCGAGCCTCTGCCGCGCGGCGCACCGGACGTGGTCACCGACCTCGAGCAGGGAGCCGCACTGGTCGCAGAAGGAGCTCACAACGTCGCGTTCAGCGCTTTGATCGGCATCTGCAGCTCACCGAGCAGGTCGATGTCCGCCTCGGCCGGGCGGCCCAACGTCGTCAGGTAGTTCCCGACGATCACCGCGTTGACCCCGCCCAGCAGCCCCTGCCGCGCGCCCAGGTCGCCGAGCGTGAGCTCCCGACCACCCGCGAACCGCAGGATCGTCCGGGGCAGGGCCAGCCGGAACGCGGCCACGGTGCGCAGGGCGTCGGCCGCGCCGAGGGGCTCGAGCTCGCCGAAGGGCGTTCCCGGGCGTGGGTTGAGGAAGTTCAGCGGCACCTCGTCCGGCCCGAGCTCGGCGAGCTGTGCGGCGAACTCGGCCCGCTGCGCGGTGCTCTCCCCCATGCCGACGATCCCGCCGCAGCACACCTCCATCCCGGCGACGCGCACCATCCGCAGCGTCTCCCACCGCTCCTCCCACGTGTGCGTGGTGACGACGTTCGGGAAGTACGAGCGGGCGGTCTCCAGGTTGTGGTTGTAGCGGTGGACGCCCATCGCGGCCAGCTCGTCGACCTGGTCGGCCGTCAGCATGCCCAGCGAGCAGGCGATGTTGATGTCGAGCTCGTCGCGGATGGCCGCGATCCCGGCGGCGACCTGCGCCATCAGCCGCGCGCTCGGCCCGCGTACCGCGGCCACGATGCAGAACTCGGTGGCGCCGGTCTTGGCCGTCTGCTTCGCTGCCTCCACGAGCATCGGGATGTCCAGCCACGCCGAGCGCACCGGGGACTCGAAGAGCCCCGACTGCGAGCAGAAATGGCAGTCTTCGGGGCAGCCGCCGGTCTTGAGCGACACGA
This sequence comes from Pseudonocardia charpentierae, assembly GCF_031845345.1. Classification (NCBI taxonomy): domain Bacteria; kingdom Bacillati; phylum Actinomycetota; class Actinomycetes; order Pseudonocardiales; family Pseudonocardiaceae; genus Pseudonocardia; species Pseudonocardia charpentierae. The sequence goes on from NZ_JAVREJ010000008.1 coordinate 102,313, forward strand.
TGCCCTCGACCTCCACCTCCGGGCCGCACCAGCGCATGCGCACCTCGTGGGCCAGCGCCAGCAGCGGATCGAGGGCCTCGACGGGAAGGTCGAGCACGTCGAGCACCTGCGCCTGCGTGAGCCCCTCACCGGACTCCAGCACCTGGCGGCGGGCGACGTCCAGAATCGTCACGGCTCGGGATTCTGCCATCGCCCTCCCAGATGCGGCCCCAGTCCGTCCCGCGCGACGTGGGCGAAGTCGGTCCGCTCCAGCGCACCCGCCCCGTCGGCGAGCGCTCCGAGCAGTGGGACGCCGGTGACGGCCGGGAGGTCGCGCAGGTTCTCGCAGGCGGCGAGGTCCGGGGCGGCGGGCCACGCCCCGATCACCACCCCCGCGCAGCTCAGACCCCGGGTCTGCAGGGCCTCGACCGTCAGCGCGGTGGCGTTGAGGGTGCCGAGCCCCGCCGCGGCGACGACGAGCACCGGCGCGTCGAGGCGGGCGGCGACGTCTGCCAGGGTTCCACCCTCGGCGGTGAAGCGGACAAGCAGGCCGCCCGCACCCTCGACCAGCACGAGATCGTGGCTCTGCGCGAGCAGGCGGGCGGCCTCCACCGCAGCCGCCGGATCCAGCGCCGGCCTGCCTGCCCGGCGAGCGGCCGTCGCGGGGGCGAGCGGGTCCGGGTAGCGGGCGAGCTCGCAGACGGTGGTGGGCGTCGCGAGCCGGACGACGTCCGCGAGGTCGCCCGGCTCCCCCGCCGCGACACCGGTCTGCGCCGGTTTGAGCACGGCGACCCGTCCGGGGTGCAGGGCCGCGATCGCTGCCGTCACGACGGTCTTGCCGACGCCGGTCCCGGTGCCGGTCACCACGAGGACCCGTGCGTCACCGGCGGCGCTCGGAACACTCACCGCAGCCCCACGGGCGCCAGGATCTCCGCCAGCACCTCACGCACCCGCGCGAGGTCCGCCTCGGTCAGGTCCGACCGGGCCGTCAGGCGCAGCCGGCTGGTACCTTCCGGCACCGACGGCGGCCGGAAACACCCGACACGGACGCCACGTTCCCGGCACCGCCGTGCGACCGCGACGGCCACCTCCGGCTCGCCCAGCACCACCGGCACGACCGCCGACGGTGGCGCGGGCACCCCGGCGGCGGCCGCGAGCACGGCGGCGTTCCGCAGCACGGCGGCCGGCCGCTCCGGCTCGGCCTCGAGGACGTGCAACGCCGCAAGCGCGGCGCCCACGGCCGGTGGGGCGAGGCCGGTGTCGAAGATGAACGAGCGGGCGGTGTCGACCAGGTGGGCCGTCACCGCCGCCGGCCCGAGCACCGCGCCGCCCTGCGAGCCCAGTGCCTTCGACAGCGTCACGGTCGCGACGACGTCGTCCGCTCCCGCCAGCCCCACCTCGGCCAGCAGCCCGCGCCCGCCCGGACCGCGCACCCCGAGCCCGTGCGCCTCGTCCACGACGAGCAGCGCACCGCGGGCCCGGCAGACGCCGTGGAGGGTGCGCAGCGGGGCCGTGTCGCCGTCCACGCTGTCGACGCTCTCCACCACCACCAGCGCCCGCTCCTCGCGTCGGGTGGCGAGCACCGCGTCGACGGCCGCGGGGTCGTTGTGCGGCACCACCGCCACCCGCGCCCGGGACAGGCGGCAGGCGTCGACGAGGGACGCGTGGTTCGCGGCGTCGGACACCACGAGGGCTCCCGGGCCCGACAGCGCCGTCAGCACGCCGAGGTTCGCCGCGTAGCCGGAGGAGAACACCAGCCCGTCCGCGAACCCGCAGAACGCGGCGAGCTCGCGTTCCAGCGCGACGTGCAGCTCCGTCGTCCCCGTGACCAGCCGCGAGCCCGTCGCCCCCACTCCCCAGGTACGGGCCGCGGCGACCGCGCCGTCGACGACCCGAGGATCCCGGGACAGGCCCAAATAGTCGTTCCCGGCCAGATCGAGCACGCCGTCGGCGGCGGCCCGCGGACTCAGCTCGCGGCGCAGGCCCACCGCACGTCGGCGGGCGGCGTGCGGCTCGAGCCAGGAGAGGGGGTGCGGCGGTGACACACGGGGCACGATAGGCCCGCGCACCGACAGAAAGACGGCGCCGGGGAGCAGCGTCACCGGGCCGGGGCGGGCCGCCGTTCGCGGTGCACCGTCGGCGGCAGCGGCGCCAGCGACCCGCCTGCCCGCCGCGCGGCCCGGCGACCGTGCCGGCGCGTCTCGACCACCTCGACCGAGCCGCCGGTGGCCCGGTGCCGGGTCGCCCAGGAGTCGATGTGGTCGCGGGCGGCGTGGTCGAGGTAGTCGACGTTCAGGTCGACGCGGACCGGCACGCCCGGGGGCACCGCGGTCAGCTCGCGCGACAGCGCCGGCACCGAGAGGAAGCTCAGCAGCCCTTCGGCCACCAGCCGCCGCACCCGTCCACGGAGTGCTCCGTCCGCACCTGGGCCCGGACGGCCCGCCGGAGCACCAGGAGCCCGGCCAGGGCGAGCCCGATCCCGACTCCTTCCAGCAGGTTCAGCGCGAGTACGCCGACGACCGTCCCGACGTAGACGACGAGTTCGCCGTGGTCGCGGGCCGCCCTGATGTCGGCCCGGTCGACGAGCTTGGCGCCGACCACCACGAGCAGCCCCGCCAGCGCGGCGAGCGGGATCATCTCCACCAGCCCGGCGAGCAGCAGCGCGAACACCGCGATCCACACGCCGTGCAGCACGGCCGAGAGCCGCGTGCGCGCTCCGGCGGCGACGTTGGCGGAGCTGCGCACGATCACGCCGGTGACGGGCAGCCCGCCGAGCATCCCGGACATCGTGTTCGCCGCGCCCTGGCCCAGGAGCTCGCGGTCGACCTTCGTGCGCGGGCCGGTGTGCAGCCGGTCGACGGCGACGGCCGACAGCAGGCTCTCGACGCTGGCGATCAGCGCGACGGTCAGCATGCCGCCCGCCAACGCGGCCCAGTCGCCCTGCGGCAGCAGCGGGAAGGCGATGGCGTCGAGCAGTCCGCCCGGCAGGTCGACCCGCGGGACCTGCGGCCAGGCCAGCGCCAGCAGCGTCGCCGCGACGATCGCGACCAGCGGGCCCGGGACGCACCGCAGCGCACCGGCGAGCTTCGGCCAGGCCACGACCAGCACGATCGTCACGACGCCGACCGCGAGCGCCGCGGGGTGCAGCGCGGCGATCCGCCCGGGCAGGGCGGCCGCGTTCTGCCACGGTCCCGCCTCGGGGCGACCCCCGAGCACGACGTGCAGCTGCGCCAGCGCGATCGAGATGCCGATGCCGGCCAACATGCCGTGCACGACCGCTGGCGGGATCGCCGCGGCGTAGCGGCCGATGCCGAGGAACCCGAAGCCGATCTGCAGCAGCCCGGCGCCCACCGTGATCACGCACGTCATCTGCCAGCCGAACCGGGCCACGAGCTCGGCGACGACGACCGTCAGGCCGGCTGCAGGCCCGGTGACCTGCAGCGGCGACCCGCCCAAGAGCCCGGCGACCACACCACCGACGACGGCGGCGACGAGCCCGGCCATGATCGGCGCACCGGACGCCAGCGCGATGCCGAGCGAGAGCGGGACCGCGACGAGGAAGACGACGACGGAGGCGGGCACGTCGGCGCGCAGCGCCGTCCAGCCGGAACAGGAAGGGCGGGACGGCGACGCGGACAAGCCAACCTCCGGGACAGGTGTCGGGGACGCGGTCGGGCACCGCCGGAATGCCCGTTCAACCGATCGACGCGGAGTTCCGTTCCGTCTGCTTTGTCCGACTTGTCGTGGACGTCGTCACCACACGTAGCGGCTCGCCAGCCTCTCCGGGCGCCGACCGGGCGGGCGGCAGGAACGCCATCGTGCGCGGCCCGCAGAACGATCACGCGCAGAACGATCACGCACTGTCGACACCGCTGCTGCGGCCGACCTCCCACTCCCCCTCCGGGTGAAGTCGGCATGTCGGCTGCGCACCACCCGGCCGGGTGACGGTCCGGCCGCCGCGATCAGCCGGCCGCGGCCGCCGCACGCATCCCCGCCGTGATCGTGGCGACGTCGCCGGGACCGCACACGTACGGCGGCATCGTGTAGACGAGGTCGCGGAACGGGCGCAGCCACACGCCGTGCTCGGCCGCCGCAGCCGTGGCGGCCGCGACGTCCACGGGATGGTCGAGCTGGACGACGCCGATCGCACCGAGCACCCGCACGTCGGCGACTCCGGGAAGGGTCCGCGCGGGCGCGAGCCCCGCCCTCAACCCGGCCTGGATCTCCCGCACCTCGGCCCGCCACCCGCGATCCTGCAGCAGCCGGACCGAGGCGAGCGCGACCGCGGCGGCCAGCGGGTTGCCCATGAAGGTGGGCCCGTGCATGAGTGCTCCGACCTCACCGTCGGAGATCCCGCGGGCGACCTCCGTGGAGCACAAAGCCGCGGCCATGGACAGGTATCCGCCGGTCAGGGCCTTACCGACACACATGACGTCCGGAGCGACGTTCGCGTGCTCCGCGGCGAAGAAGGTACCCGTCCGCCCGAACCCGGTGGCGATCTCGTCGAACACGAGCAGCACGTCGTGGGCGAAGCACAGCTCGCGCAGCACGTGCAGGTAGCGAGGATCGTGGAAGCGCATCCCGCCCGCGCCCTGCACGACCGGCTCGACGATCACGGCGGCCAGCTCGTCGGCGTGCGTCTCGATCAGCTGCGCCAGCTCGGCGACGTAGTCGTGCTGATAAGATGACGGCGGGATCCCGGCGAACACCTGACGCGGGAGCACGTCGCGCCACAGCGCGTGCATGCCGCCGTCAGGGTCGCAGACGCTCATCGCGCCGAACGTGTCGCCGTGGTAACCGCCGCGCCAGGTCATGAGCCGGTGCTTGTCGGGGCGGCCCCGCGAACGCTGGTACTGCAGGCACATCTTGATCGCAACCTCGACCGAGACCGAGCCGGAGTCGCAGAGGAACACGTGCTCGAGGCCGGCGGGGGTGACGTCCACCAGCAGCCGGGCCAGCTCGACGGCCGGGCCGTGGGTCAGGCCGCCGAACATGACGTGGCTCATCGCGCCGAGCTGATCGTGCACCGCGGCGTCGAGCACCGGATGGCGGTAGCCGTGGACGGCCGCCCACCACGACGACATCCCGTCGACCAGCTCCCGCCCGTCGGCCAGCCGCAGCCGCACCCCCTGCGCGGACTCGACCGGCAACGGCGCGAGGGCCGCGGGCATCGCCGCGTAGGGGTGCCATACATGGGCGCGGTCGGCGGCCAGCAGGTCGTCGACATCCTTCACAGGGGGAGAGTAGAGGCGTCGTCGTCGCGGCGGCGGCTGACCGCGAGCAGTACCACCGCCTCGTCGCCGACGTTGTGCAACACCCGCAGGTCGATCCCCGCGAGCCAGAGCACCGCACCGCCGGAGAAACGCCGCCGGCCGCCCGCCGCACACTCCAGCTCGACGTCGCCCCGTTCGACCACCACCAGCGCGTCGCGCCATTCGGCGTCGCCGGACGGCCGCGACTCACCCGGCCCGAGCACGACCGTGCGGCGCCGGAACCCCGGCCCGTCGCCGGGCAGGAGCGGACCGGTCTCGTCGCAGGACACGTCGCACCCTCCCCCGGGGCCGCGACGACCCCCTTCGCCGGTGATGACGGGCGGGGTGGCGGTTTCTCATCGGTGGCCCCGAGCACGGCACGGCGCACGTTCCGCACCGGACCCGGCCACGTACCTCAACCGGCGAGAGGTCGGCGAGTTCATGCCTGATCGTCATTCGGGTGACATGAGCTGCACCGGTGCAGCTCATGTCACCCAATCGTCGATCACCCCAGGCAGCCCGGGCCCAACAACGCCTTGAGGTCGCCCATCAGCGCGGAGCTGTTCGTCACCCGGAGCGTGTCGGCCAGGCGCAGCGGGGTGATGCGGCTGCCGTTCACCAGGTTGAGGTGCACCTCGGACGAGCCGGGATGGTGCGTGAGCACCTCCTTGAGCTTCGCCACCCGCTCCGGGGTGCACAGCTCCGTCTTCAGGCTGACCTTGAACGGCAGGCCACCCTCCCCCGGCGCCGCCAGCTCGGGCACGGCGAGGTCGTTCGCGATGAGCGACACGCGGTCGTCGCGCTTGTTCACCCGGGCCTTCACCAGCACGATCGCGTCTTCGGCCACGTCGACGCCGACGACCTGGTAGCAGCGCGGGAAGAACAGCACTTCGATGCCACCGGCCAGGTCTTCGATCTGCGCCGACGCCCACGGCTCGCCGTTCTTGTTCACCCGCCGGTTCACCCCGGCGAGGATGCCGCCGACGGTGACCTGCGCTCCCTCGGCGACGGTGCCCTCCAGGATCGCCGAGATCGGGGTGTCGGCCTTCGCGGCGAGCGCCTGCTCGATCCCGTCGAGCGGATGGCCCGACACGTAGAGCCCGAGCATCTCCCGCTCGACGGCCAGCCGGTGCTTGGCGTCCCATTCCTCCGCGGGCACCTTCACGTCGAACACCGAGTCGAGCTCCGACGGCCCCGAGCCGTCCATCGACCCGAACAGGTCGAACTGGCCCATCGACGCGGCCTTCTTCGTGCTCATCACCGCGTCGATCGCGTCGGCGTGCACGAGCAGCAGGCCCTTGCGCGAGTGGTTGAGCGAGTCGAACGCACCCGCCTTGACCAGCGACTCGATGACCTTCTTGTTGCAGACCACCGCGTCGACCTTGCGCAGGAAGTCGGAGAAGTCGGTGAACGCCCCCTTGTCCTTGCGCGCCGCGACGATCGCGTCGACGACGTTCACGCCGACGTTGCGGATGCCGCCCAGCCCGAAGCGGATGTCGACGCCGACCGGCGCGAAGTTGCGTACCGAGTCGTTGACGTCCGGCGCCAGCACCCGGATCCCCATCCGCCGGCACTCGGCCAGGTAGACGGCGGCCTTGTCCTTGTCGTCGCGGACGGAGGTGAGCACCGCGGCCATGTACTCGGCCGGGTAGTTCGCCTTGAGGTAGGCCGTCCAGTAGGAGACGACGCCGTACGCGGCGGAGTGCGCGCGGTTGAACGCGTAGTCCGAGAACGGCAGCAGGATGTCCCAGAGCGTCTTGACCGCGGCCTCGGAGTAGCCGTGGTCCTTCATGCCCTGGGCGAAGCCGGCGTACTCCTTGTCGAGGATCTCCTTCTTCTTCTTGCCCATGGCGCGGCGGAGCAGGTCCGCCTTGCCGAGCGTGTAGCCGGCGAGCTTCTGGGCGATCGCCATGACCTGTTCCTGGTAGACGATCAGGCCGTACGTCTCGCCCAGGATGTCTTTGAGGGGCTCCGCCAGCTCCGGGTGGATCGGCGTGACCTCTTGGCGCTTGTTCTTGCGGTCCGCGTAGTCGTTGTGCGCGTTCGCGCCCATCGGACCGGGCCGGTACAGCGCGCCGACGGCCGAGATGTCGTCGAACTCGGTGGGGGCCATGCGGCGCAGCAGGTCGCGCATCGGGCCGCCGTCGAGCTGGAACACCCCCAGCGTCTCGCCCTTGGCCAGCAGGTCGTAGGTCTTCTGGTCGTCCAGCTCGACGTCTTCGATGACGAGCTTCGGCTTGCCGTTGAGCTCGATGTTCTCCAGCGCGTCGTCGATGATCGTGAGGTTGCGCAGGCCGAGGAAGTCCATCTTCAGCAGCCCGAGCGTCTCGCAGGCGCCCATGTCGAACTGCGTGATGATCGCGCCGTCGGAGTCGCGGCGCTGGATCGGGATGACGTCGATCAGCGGCGTGCTCGACATGATCACGCCCGCGGCGTGCACACCCCACTGCCGCTTCAGGCCCTCCAGCCCGCGGGCGGTGTCGATGATCTCCTTGACCTGAGGGTCCACCTCGTACAGGGCGCGGACCTCGGTGGCCTCGGAGTACCGCTTGTGGGCGGGGTCGAACACCCCGGACAGCGGGATGTCCTTGCCCATGATCGCCGGCGGCATGGCCTTGGTGATCCGGTCCGCCACGGCGTAGCCAGGCTGGCCGAACAGCACCCGCGCGGAGTCCTTGATCGCGGCCTTCGCCTTGATCGTGGAGTAGGTGATGATCTGCGCGATCCGGTCTTCGCCGTACTTCTGCGTGGTGTAGCGGATCATCTCGCCGCGCCGACGCTCGTCGAAGTCCATGTCGATGTCGGGCATCGAGATGCGCTCGGGGTTGAGGAACCGCTCGAAGATCAGCTTGTGCTTGATCGGGTCGAGGTCGGTGATCCCCAGGACGTAGGCGACGAGTGAGCCGGCCGCCGATCCGCGGCCGGGGCCGCAGCGGATGCCGACCGACTTGGCGTACTGGATGAGGTCGGCGGTGACCAGGAAGTAGCCCGGGAAGCCCATCTGCGTGATCACGCCGAGCTCGTACTCGGCCTGCTTGCGGTACTGGTCGGTCACGCCGTTCGGGAACCGCTGGTGCAGCCCGCGCTCGACCTCCTTGACCAGCCACGACTCCTCGGTCTCGCCCTCGGGGACGGGAGCGCGGGGCATGAGGTCCTGGCCCTCGGTGAACCCGACGTCCACCCGCTCGGCGATCAGCAGGGTGTTGTCGCAGGCCTCGGGGAACTGCGGGTCCCACTGCGCGCGCATCTCGGCCGGGGACTTGAGGTAGAAGTCCTGCGCGTCGAACTTGAACCGGTTCGGGTCGGCCAGCGTCTTCCCGGTCTGGACGCAGAGCAGCACCTCGTGCGGCTTCGCGTCTTCGGCGTAGGTGTAGTGCAGGTCGTTCGTCGCGAGCCCCGGCAGGCCCAACTCCTTCTTGAGCCGGAAGAGGTCTTCCTGCACCTGCTTCTCGATGCCGATGCCGTGGTCCATCAGCTCGCAGAAGAAGTTGTCGCGGCCGAAGATGTCGCGGTAGTCGCTCGCGGCCTGGCACGCGTCGGCGTAGCGGTCGCGCTGCAGCAGCCGCTGGACCTCGCCGGACGGGCAGCCGGTGGTGGCGATGATCCCCTTGCCGTAGGTCTCGAGCAGCTCGCGGTCCATGCGGGGCTTGTAGTAGTAGCCCTCGAGGCTCGCGAGGCTGGAGAGCCGGAAGAGGTTGTGCATCCCCTCGTTGTTCTCGGCCAGCAGCGTCATGTGGGTGTACATCTCACCCGGGTTGTCGTCGCTGACCGTCTGCCCGCCGAGGGTGGCGCGCTTGCGCTCGTGCCGGCTGCCCGGCGACAGGTAGCCCTCCATACCGATGATCGGCTTGACCCCGTGCGCCTTGGCCTTGCGCCAGAACTCGTAGGCGCCGAAGACGTTGCCGTGGTCCGTCATCGCCAGCGCCGGCATCTCCATCCGCGCCGACTCCTTGAACAGGTCGTCCAGGCGAGCGGCCCCGTCGAGCATCGAGAACTCGGTGTGGGTGTGCAGGTGGACGAAGCTGTCGGCGGATCGGGAGGGCGCTGCCATGGGGTGTCGTCTGCTCCGTCCTCACGCTGTGCCGGCGGGCAGCGCGTGTGCTCGGGATGTGTCGGGTGTTTCCGGGTCCACTGTTTCTGGGTCGGACGCTCTGGGGAGAGGACGCCAGACTAACGCCGGGGTCCGACAGTTCCGCGCAGCCGGGCCCGACCCGTCCGGAGGTGATCCGAACCTTCCGCTCGCCTCGTGGGGTCGCGAAACCACTCGCCCGCGGCGGCCCGGAACGGCACCATGCCGCTGGTGTCCGCCTCGTCCCGCTCCCGATGGCGCACCCGCCTCGCGGGACTGCGCCTCGACGTCACCCCACTGCGCACCTCACGCGACTTCCGGGTGCTGTTCGTCGCCGGATTCGTGTTCTTCCTCGGCGCGATGGTCGGTTACGTCGCGGTCCCGTACCAGCTCTACGCCCTGACCGGCTCCAACTTCGCCGTCGGCGCGTACGGGCTGGTGCAACTGGTTCCGCTGGTGCTCGCCGGGCTCTACGGCGGCGCGCTGGCCGACCGGCTGGACCGCAGACGGGTGCTCGTGCTCACCGGTGTCGCCCAGGTCGCGGGAACGGCGGTGCTCCTGGTCAACGCGCTCGCGGCCCACCCGTCGCTACCGGTGATCTACGGCGTCGGCGTGCTGATGGCCGTGGCGCAGTCGCTGCAGTCGCCGAGCCGCGAGGCACTCGTCCCCCGCACGGTGCGCCACGCCGAGCTGCCCGCGGCCGTCGCCCTGTCGTCCGTCGGAGCGCAGGTCGGGATGCTCGCCGGGCCCGCTCTCGGTGGAGTGCTGCTGGCCACGGCCGGCACGCCGTGGGCCTACGGCGTCACGCTGGCCGGCTTCGCGGGTGCGACCGCACTGTTCACGCTGCTGCGCCCCTACCGCCCGCTCGAGACGCCGTCGGCCGCGGGGACGGTGCGGGAGATCCGCGACGGCATCGTCTACGCGGTGCGCCGCCCGGACCTCCTGGGCACCTACGTCGTCGACATGGTCGCGATGTTCCTGGCGATGCCGGTGGTGCTGTTCCCCGCGCTGGCCACCGACGTGCTCGAGAAGCCGGCGCTGCTGGGCCTGCTCTACTCGGCCGGGACCGTGGGGTCGCTCGTGGCCACGGCGACGAGCGGGTGGACCGCCCGGGTGCACCACCACGGCCGCGCGGTGGTGCTGTCGGCCGCCGCGTGGGGTGCGTCGGTGGTGCTGGCCGGGCTGACGACGGTCCCGGCACTGGTGCTGCTCGGCCTGGTGCTCGCCGGGGCGTTCGACATGATCAGCGGGCTGTTCCGCGGGACGATCTGGCACCAGACGATTCCCGACTCCCACCGGGGCCGCCTGGCCGGGATCGAGATGCTGTCGTACACATTGGGCCCGCTCGGCGGGGAGGCACGCGCCGGGCTGGTGGCCGACGCGACGTCGGTCCGGACGGCGATCGTCAGCGGCGGGGTGCTGTGCGTCGCCGGGGTGGGCGCCACGGCGGCGGCCCTGCGCTCGTTCTGGAACTACGACGCGCGGACCGACGAGCACGCGGTGCGGGAGCGCGAGCTGCGGGCGGCGCGGGAGGCGGCCGAGCGCCCGTAGGGCCCCGGCCCGGGGTCAGCATGGTGGCTTTGCTGCGGTCGGAGTGCAGCAAAGCCACCATGCTGCACTCCCGGCGGGCCTCAGGGGGCGGCGGGCACCGGGCCGTCGTCCGGCGGCGGGTCCGCGCGGACCGTCTGCTCCGGCAACAGGGGCGCCAGCGCCAGCTCCCCGTCGGTCGTGCCCGACGGGGCCGCCTCCACGGCTCGCACCGCCGCCCGCCCCGCGACCGCGCCGAGCCCGGCCCGGTCGCCCTCGACGACCAGCGCGACCACGCAGCGGCAGTCCGCACGATCGAGCGAGGCCGCCTCGACCGCCGCGACCGCGCCGGGCCGACCCGTCTGGAGCGCCTCCGCGGCCGCCGCACGCTGGGCGCGCACGCGCGCGCTGTCGAGTGCCGTCGCCGCCGGCACACCGGGCTCCAGCGCGACGAACCGCAGCGCCGTCTGCACCCGCGGCAGGGGCACGCGGAACACCGCGGTCACCAGCGTCGTCCCGTCGACGGCAGCCAGCGCGTCCTGCGCGGTCGTCTCCGCGGCGAACTGCACCAGCGCGGGAGCGCGGGCCCGGTCCGGCGGGAGGGTCGCCGGCAGCCGGGCGAGGTAGGCGGCGACGTCCTCGCCCGCCTCGGGCCCCAGCCGCACCGAACCGGGTGCCGGGGTCGCGGACGAGGGCGGGTGCTGCGACCCGGCGTACCAGGCGACGGCCAGAGCGACGAGGACGCAGCCGGCCAGCACCGCGAGCCGACCCCGCGTGTTCACTCCCGCAGCAGGTCCAGCGCCTGGGCGAGGTCCGCGGGGTACGGGCTGGTGAAGGTCACCCACGCCCCGTCCGCCGGGTGATGGAACCCCAGCTCGCGGGCGTGCAGCCACTGCCGCTCCAGCCGCACCCGCTTCGCGAGCACGGGATCGGCGCCGTAGGCGATGTCGCCGACGCACGGGTGGCGCAACGCGGCCATGTGCACCCGGATCTGGTGGGTGCGCCCCGTCTCCAGCCGGATGTCGAGCAGCGACGCCGCCCGGAACGCCTCGATCGTGTCGTAGTGGGTCACGCTCGGCCGGCCCCCGGCGACGACGGCCCACTTGTAGTCGTGCTTCGGGTGGCGGTCGATCGGCGCGTCGACCGTGCCGCGCGAGGGGTCCGGGTGCCCCTGGACGACGGCGTGGTAGCGCTTCTCGACGGTGCGTTCCTTGAACGCCCGCTTCAGCACGCTGTACGCGTGCTCGGACTTCGCCACGACCATGACCCCGGTGGTGCCGACGTCGAGCCGGTGCACGATGCCCTGCCGCTCCGCCGCGCCCGAGGTGGAGACGCGGACGCCGAGTGCGGCGAGGCCGCCCAGCACCGTCGGGCCCGTCCAGCCGGGGCTGGGATGTGCGGCGACGCCGACGGGCTTGTCGATCACGACGATGTCGTCGTCCTCGTGCAGGATCGTGAGCCCGGCGACGACCTCGGCCGGGGCGGCGATGGTCGTCGGCCGTTCCGCGTCCGGCAGGTCGACCTCGAGCCAGCTGCCGGCCACCAGCCGGTCCGACTTCCCGGCCGCGTGTCCGTCGACCGCGACGCGCCCTTCCTCGGTGAGGGTGACGACCGCCGTGCGCGACAGGCCGAGCAGGCGCGACAGCCCCGCGTCCACCCGCATCCCGTCGAGGCCGTCCGGCACGGGGAGCTGGCGCGTGTCACCCACGGTCGGTCCGCTGCGTCGTGCCCTGCGGCGTCTCGTCCGCGGCCACTGGGCCCCGCTGCGGCGGTTCCTGCAGAACGGCGTCGTGCGACTGCGTGGCCTTCCCGGCCCCGCCCTTCGCCGCGTGCTGCCGCATGACGCGGGTGCCGTCGAGCTCCCGCCCGGTCAGCGCGAGCAGCACCAGCAGCACTCCGCCGGTGACGATCGAGGAGTCGGCCAGGTTGAACACCGGCCACACGCTCCCGTCGGGCGCGAAGAGCGACACGACGTCGACGACGTGGCCCTGCAGCGGGCCGGGCGCGCGGAAGATCCGGTCCATGAGGTTGCCGAGTGCTCCACCGAGCACGAGGCCGAGCGCCACCGCCCAGCCCGCCGAGCGCAGCCGTCGCGCGATCCGCGCGATCACCACCACCACCGCGACCGCGATCAGGGACAGCACCCACGTGTAGCCGGTGGCCAGCGAGAACGCCGCACCGGGATTGCGCACGAGCACCAGGTAGACCGCGCCGCCAAGCAGCTCGACCGGACCCTGGTCCTCCAGCCGGGCGACGGCCAGGACCTTGGTCACGACGTCCGCGGCGAGGACGAGCGCGGCGATCCCCACCAGCAGCGGGACGCGGGGCCGCGGTGGAGCGGGCGGCTGTCCTGGAGCGTCGGCGGATGTCACCTCCCCATCATCCCCCACCGGGGTCAGTGCCCGGACTCCCCGTGCCAGCGGGCCAGCCGTCCGGCGCGGTCGACCGCCCGGATCCGCTGCTCGGTGGCGCCGCGGGCCGCGGCGGTGGTGACGACGAGCAGTTGGTCACCCACGCGCAGCCGGGTGTCGACCGACGGTGTGAACGCCTCCTCGTCGCGCACGACCAGGCTCACCGTCGCGCCGCGCGGCAGCCGCAGCTCGCGCAGGTAGACCCCGCGCAGCCGGGAGCCCGCCGGCACCCTGACCTGCAGTAGGTCGGCACCCAGCTCGTCGAGCGGGGCGGCGTCGACCTCGATCTCGCGGGGCTCACTCGCCACCACGCCCAGCCGGCGCGCCACGAACGGCAGCGTCGTGCCCTGCAGCAGGGTGAGCACCACGACCAGCACGAACACGGCGTCGACGAGCCGCTGCGCGTTCGGCGCACCCTCCTGCAGCGCGACGAGCGCCAGCACGATCGGTACGGCACCGCGCAGCCCGGACCACGACAGGAACGCCTGCTCGCGCCACGGCACCTTGAACGGTGCCGCCGCCGCGATGACCGACAGCGGCCGCGCGGCCACCACCAGCACGACCCCGGCGATCAGCGCGGGGACGACGGCGTCGACGAGCCGCGACGGCGAGGCGTAGAGGCCGAGGATGACGAACAGTCCGATCTGCGCCAGCCACCCCGTTCCCTCGACGAAGGACAGCACGTCGCCGCGGTGCGGCAGGTTGGAGTTGCCCAGCACCAGTGCCGCGATGTAGGTGGCGAGCAGCCCCGACGCGTGCGCAAGCGTGCCCGCCGAGTACGCAAGCAGGCAGACGGCGAGCGCGGCGAGCGGGTACAGGCCCGTCGACGGCAACGCGGCGCGCCGCAGGCCCCACGCTCCCGCCCGGCCCAAGACGTACCCGATGACCGCGCCGGCGAGGAGTTCGTAGATCACCAGGATCGGGGTCAGCCAGGTGATCGGGTCGTCCGAGGCGAGCAGGACGACGGCGAGCACCACCGGCGCGTCGTTCATCCCCGACTCCAGCTCCAGCACACCGCGCAGCCGCCTGCTCACGCCCACCCCGCGGAGCACGCTGAAGACGGCCGCGGCATCGGTGGACGACAGCACCGCACCCCAGAGGAAGGCCGTGCGCCAGTCCAGACCGAGCGCGACGTGCACCGCGGTGCCGACGACGGCGATGCTCACGACGACCGCCACCGTCGACAGGGCGATCCCCACCCACAGGGAGGGCCGCACGGTGGCCCACCGCGTGGTGATGCCGCCCTCGGCGAGGATGAGCACGAGCGCACCGAGCCCGGCGGCCTCGGTCAGCCCGGCGTCGGAGAACCGGATGCCGAGCACGGACTCACCGAGCAGGATGCCGATGCCCAGGTAGAGCAGCAGCGACGGCAGACCGAGGCGGACCGACACCCGCACGGCGAGCACCCCGAGCAGCACGACGGCGGCCGCGACGCCGAGCAGCACCTCCAGGCTCGCCATGCCCACCTCCGCCCGGTGATCACCCTAACGGGCGGCAACCGGTCAGGGGGTCCTCGCCCACCCGGGCCGGCGCTGCCCGACGCGGTGACACGACGAGGGTCCCCACACGGGCACCCCACAGCCTCGTGACGCACGATGGACGGGTGACGACGCTCGCGCCACCGCCGCCCGCCAGGACCGCGCGACCGTTGCGCGTCCGGCTCGCGCTGTTCGCGGCGGTTACGTTACTGGCGGTCTCGAACGTGGTCAGCAACCGGCTGTGGCCGGAGGGCTACCTGGTGTGGAACCTCGGCATGACCGGCGTGCTGCTCGTCGTGGCCCGCCTCGCCGGACTGGCGTGGGCGGATCTCGGGCTGCACGGCCTGCGGCTGCGCCGCGGTCTCGTGATCGGGGCGCTGGCCGTCGCCGCCGTCGCGCTGGTCTACGCCGCGGCCGTGGCACTGCCCGCCACCCGGACGGCCTTCGTGGACTCGCGCGGAGCCGTCCCGCTGGCCGCGGTGCTGTTCGTCGCGCTGGTGCGGATCCCGCTCGGCACCGTGGTGTTGGAGGAGCTGGCGTTCCGCGGGGTGCTCCCGGCGCTGGTCGGGGGCGGCTGGTGGCGGGCGACGCTGGTGTCGTCCGGGCTGTTCGGGCTCTGGCACGTGCTGCCGTCGATGGGGTCGGGCTCGGCCGTGACGAACACGCTGGGCACGTCCGGGGCGGTGGTCGGGACGGTGCTGTTCACCGCGGCGGCGGGAGTGATGTTCCGCGCCTGGCAGCGGTGGAGCGGGCACCTCGTCACGCCGATGCTGCTGCACGCCGCGACCAACTCGCTGGGTGTGCTGATCGCCTGGTGGGTCACGCACCGCCCCCACCCCTGACGCCCCGGGTCCCGCCCCACCCGCGAGTCTTGCGTTCCTGCGCGCGAGTCCTGGGCGGCGGTCCGCGGCGCGTACGCCGCGGACCACCGTGAGCCGTGCCGTCAGCGCGGGATCGGCGTGACCAGCACCCGCACCTCATGGCCGTCGGATACCGTCCCGACCAGGGTCGGCTCCGCCACCGGCGCGTACGTCACGGACGTCGCCAGCACCTCGCCGGCCACGAACGTCTCGTGCTCCCGGACCGCGTCGACCACCGGCTCCGGAGCGTCCAGGGTCAGGGTGATCCGGTCGGAGACCTCCAGCCCCGCGTCGCGGCGGGCCTGCTGGACGAGCCGGACCACGTCGCGGCCGAGCCCCTCGCGGGCCAGCTCCGCCGTCACCTCCGTGTCGAGCACGACGAGGCCGGTGTTGCCGGGCAACGCTCCTGTCCCCGAGGCGTCGGCCGCTACCAGGCGCTCGGTGAACTCGTTCGGCAGCAACGTGATCCCGCCCGCCTCGACCGTGCCGTCCGGGTTCGCCGTCCACTCCCCCGACTTGACCGCGCGGATCACCTTCTGGGTGTCGCCGCCCAGCCGCGGCCCGCAGGCGCGGGCGTTGACCGCCACCTCGAACCGGCCGTACGCCGCCACGTCGTCGGTCAGTACGACGTCCTTGACGTTCACCTCGTCGCGCAGGATGTCCGAGAACGGCTCCAGCGCCGCCGCGTCCGCCGCGGCCACAGTCAGCCGGGCCAACGGCAGCCGCACCCGCAGCCCGCGGGCCTTCCGCAGCGACAGCGCCGACGAGGCGACCTGCCTCACCCGGTCCATCGCCGCCACGAGAGCGTCGTCGTGCGGCAGCTCGCCCGACGTCGGCCAGTCGGCCAGGTGCACCGACCGCCCGCCGGTGAGCCCCTGCCACATCCGTTCCATGGCCAGCGGCAGCAGCGGCGCGGCGACCCGCGCCGTCGCCTCCAGCACGGTGTGCAGGATGTCGACGGCGTCGGCGTCGCCGTCCCAGAACCGCTCCCGGGACCGGCGCACGTACCAGTTGGTCAGCACCTCGGCGTGGTCGCGCACCTGCTCGCACGCGCCCGCGATGTCGTGCACCTCCAGCGCCGCGGTCACCCCGTCGACCAGCGCGGCGGTCTTCGCGAGGACGTAGCGGTCGAGCACGTGCGTCGAGTCCGTGCGGACCACACCCACGCGGCCTGCCGCGTTCGCGTACAGCGACAGGAAGTACCAGGTGTTCCACAGCGGCAGGATCGCCTGGCGCACGCCTTCGCGGATGCCCTGCTCGGTGACGACGAGGTTCCCCCCGCGCAGGATCGGCGACGCCATGAGGAACCAGCGCATGGCGTCGGAACCGTCGCGCTCGAAGACCTCGTTGACGTCCGGGTAGTTCTTCCGCGACTTCGACATCTTCGCGCCGTCGTCGCCCAGCACGATCCCGTGCGCGACGCACGAGCGGAACGACGGCCGGTCGAACAGCGCCGTCGCCAGCACGTGCAGCGTGTAGAACCAGCCGCGCGTCTGGCCGTTGTACTCGACGATGAAGTCGCCCGGGTAGTGGTGCTCGAACCAGTCGGCGTTCTCGAAGGGGTAGTGCACCTGCGCGAACGGCATCGAGCCCGACTCGAACCAGCAGTCGAGCACCTCCGGCACCCGGCGCATGGTCGAGTTCCCGGTCGGGTCGTCCGGATTCGGGCGGGTCAGGTCGTCGACGAAGGGGCGGTGCAGGTCGGTCGGGCGCACGCCGAAGTCGCGCTCCAACTCGTCCAGCGAGCCGTAGACGTCCGTACGCGGGTGGCGGGGGTCGTCGGAGACCCACACCGGGATCGGGCTGCCCCAGTACCGGTTGCGGGAGATCGACCAGTCGCGCGCGCCCTCCAGCCACTTGCCGAACTGGCCGTCCTTGATGTGCTCGGGCACCCAGGTGATCTCCTGGTTGAGCTCCACCATCCGGTCGCGGAACTGCGAGACCTGGACGAACCACGAGTCGACGGCGCGCTGGATCAGCGGGTTCCCGCAGCGCCAGCAGTGCGGGTACGGGTGCTCGTACGTCTCGTGACGCAGCAGCAGTCCCTGCCCCTTGCCGTCGCGCAGGTCGCGGATGATCTGCGGGTTCGCGTCGAACACCTGCATCCCGGTGTACGGGGGCACCGTGGCGTCGAACTCACCGCGGGTGTTCACCGGGACGACGGCCTCGATGCCGGCCGCGTCCGTGACGACCTTGTCCTCCTCGCCGAACGCCGGCGCGATGTGCACGAGCCCGGTGCCGTCGTCGGTGGTGACGTAGTCGGCGGCCAGCACCCGGTGCGCGTTCTCCCGGCCCTCGAAGAAGGCGAACGGCGGGACGTACGCGGTGCCCAGCAGCTCGGCGCCGCTCAACCGGCGCAGCACACGGGGGTCTGCTCCATCGCCACCGCCGAGCTCGCGGGCGTAGGTGGCCAGGCGGGCGGCCGCGATGACGAACCGCTCCCCCGGGTGCACGGTGGTGTCGGCCGTCTCCACGAGCACGTACTCGATGTCCGGATGCACCGCCACGGCCAGGTTCGACGGCAGTGTCCACGGCGTCGTCGTCCAGATCAGGGCGTACGCGCCGTCCAGGTCCGTGCCGGGGGCGCGCAGGCGCAGCCCGACCGTGACCGCCGGATCCTGCCGGTCCGTGTAGACGTCGTCCATCTTGGTCTCGGTGGACGACAGGGGCGTCTCGCAGCGCCAGCAGTACCAGAGCACGCGGAAGCCCGAGTAGACGAGGCCCTTGTCCCACAGGGTCTTGAAGGCCCACATGACGCTTTCCATGTAGTCCAGGTCGAGCGTCTTGTAGTCGTTGTCGAAGTCGACCCACCGGGCCTGGCGGGTGACGTAGTCGCGCCACTCGTCGGTGTAGCGGAGCACGGAGGTGCGGCAGGCGTCGTTGAACTCGGCGACGCCCATCTCCTCGATCTCGGACTTGTGCTTGATCCCGAGCTGGTGCTCGGCCTCGACCTCGGCGGGCAGGCCGTGGGTGTCCCAGCCGAAGCGGCGCTCGACGCGGTGGCCGCGCATGGTGCGGTAGCGCGGGACGACGTCCTTCACGTAGCCGGTCAGCAGGTGCCCGTAGTGGGGCAGGCCGTTGGCGAAGGGCGGGCCGTCGTAGAAGACGTACTCGTTGGCGCCGTTCTCACCGGCCGGGCGGGCGTCGACGGACGCCTCGAAGGTGCCGTCGGCGGCCCAGAAGTCGAGCACCTCGCGCTCGAGCGCGGGAAAGGACGGGTGGGCGGGCACCGTCGGATAGGCCCGCGGGGTGTCGGGGGTGGTCACTGGGCAGGCTCCTCGTGCGGCGGTCGACTGTGCGTTCGGCCGGCGCTTCGCGCCGGACGTGCCGGCACGGGGACGACGATCCGGACCTCAGAAGAGGTCCACGAGCGCCGCGGTACCACCCCGCTTGCCGCGCGCCCCCACTCGGGGACCCGCAGCCTCTCGTTCGGCGGCGTTGACGGGCCGCACCCGTCCGGTTCTACTTCCCCTGCTCATGAGAGTTCAGCAGCGGTTTCTTCCGGAGGCTCCCCGGTGATGGCCGGATCGGTGCCTGTGTCACCAGAGTAGCGCCGCGGCGCCACCGGGTTCCGGTGCGGGGCCCGCCCTGAGGCAAGCCCCGCACCGGACCTACCTGACGGGGGCGCGGTGGCGGACGCTGAGCATCCGGTCCGGGGTGCACCAGGCGCAGGGGGTGAAGCCCAACTCGACGGCCTCGCGGGCCGGCAGCGGGATCACCGGGATCCCGATGAGGGAGCGACACCCGGCCAGGTGGTAGCGCGGCAACTCGTCGACGACGAGAACCTCGTCGTCGACGCCCGCCACGAGCTCGGCCGCGTCGGCGTCGCGCGGCTCCTCCGGCGGGGCACCGTCCGGGCCGAGCGGTGGGAGCTCGTGCCCACGGCCCGCCTGTGCCGCAGGTGCCTCGGCGGCACCGCCACGGGCCGACCCCCCGACGGGTCCGTCCCGGTGCGGCGCGGCGTCGGCGGGCCCGGGGGCACCGGCGACCTTGACGGTGTCCTCGGCGTCAGGATCTGCCGCGGGTTCACCACCGTCGCGGGCACCCGATGGGCTTGCGGTTGCCTCCGAGTTCGTCACGTTCTGTGACCAATTCGGCTCTGACGAGCCGATACCGCCACGAGCGCCCGACGGTCCCCCGGAAGAGCCGGGCGGTGCAACCGCGGACAGAACGATGGTCTCCTGCCCCTCCCGCCGTTCGTCGCCGCCGTTCGGCGGGACGCCGGGACCGAGCGGATTCTCCGGTGCCGAGCCGTCGGCGCGGACCGCGGGGATGATCTCCGTGGCCGGCTCGACGACCGGATCCCGGTCCGGCAGCTGTGCCGGAACGCCGACGGGCACGGCGTCGCCCGCCTCAGCTCCGGCCCGCACCGCGGACCGGCGCTGCAGCCAGTCGACGAGAAGGACAGCGGCGGCGGCGACGCTGACACCGACGGACACCCAGGCCCACAGGACGCTGCCCGACAACAGGGCGACGACCAGCAGGCCGAAGGCGATGAGGACGAGGATGAGTACCAGGAGCAGCACGATTCAGTCCGTGTCCGGGTGGCGCGGTGCCTAATCCCCGCGCCACCCTGATGGGTGGGGTGGTCAGCTGCCGGCGTCGGCCCGCTGGCCGTACCCCGTCGCGGCGTACCCGCCGTTGGCGGCGGCCCGGGCGTCGGCCGGCGCCGCGGTCCCACGCCCTTCCAGGTCGCGCAGCTGGGACTCCAGGTAGTTCTTGAGCCTGGTCCGGTACTCACGCTCGAACGTGCGCAGCTGGTCGATCTTCTTCTCCAGCTCCGACTTGTCGCGGGTGATGGAGCCGATGATCTCGGTCTGCTTGCGCTCGGCGTCGCCCACGAGCTGGGCGGCCTTGTCACGCGACTGCCGCTCGAGGGTCTCGGCACGGGTCCGGGCGTCGTTCAGCATCGTCTCGGCACGCGACCGCGCGTCGTTGACCAGCCCGTCCGACTTGGCACGGGCGTCGGAGAGCAGCTGCTCCGACTTGTTGCGGGCGTCGGCCAGCATGGAGTCGGCCTCGCTCTTGGCCTCGGCCGTCAGCCGGTCGGCCATCTCCTGGGCCAGGCCCAGGACCTTCGCGGCCTGGACATGGTGGTCGCCCCCCATGTCGCCGCGGTAGTCCGGCTCAGGCGGCCCACCCATCCCGCGTGGCGGTTCCATGGGCCGCTGCGGCATCGGGGGCGGCTCGACGGGACGCTGCATCTGCTGCGTCGCCGCGGGCGGTGCCATCGCGGGTTGCGGGCGCGACCGCGCCTCGTCCAGGTCGGCCTGGGCATTGCCCAGCCGCTGTTCGAGCTGCGAGACCTGCTCGCGCAGGTCGTCGTTCTCCTCGATCAGCCGAGCTAGCTCGGCCTCCACGAGATCCAAGAACGCGTCGACTTCATCTTCGTTGTACCCCCTCTTCCCGATCGGGGGTTTGCTGAACGCGACGTTGTGAACGTCGGCGGGCGTCAGCGGCATCGGATCACCTCATGCAGTCCTCGGCGGCGAAACCGGGTGACTGGGGCTCACTCCGGCTACGGCTGGGCAACGCTCATCAGTATGAACACGACCAGCAGCAGAACCATAATCGACAGGTCCAGTCCTACGCCGCCGATCCGGACGACCGGAATCACTCTCCGCAACAACTTCACAGGCGGATCGGTGACGGTGAAGATCACCTCGAGGGCGACGGCGCTGGGCCCGACGGGCACCCACTGCCGGGCGAAGCTGCGCACCATCTCGGCCACGATGCGGGCCAGGAGGAGCAGCCAGAAGAAGAACAGTGCGTAGTAGAGCACGAACTGGATCGCGAGCACGTCCCCATCGTCCCTGACCAGCGCCCCGGCATCCAACCCGGTGGGTCGGCGTGCCGTGGCGCATCACGTCGGGGCGCACACTCACGACCCCGCTTCCCCGCGGTCCGTTCAGTCCTGTCGGAACAGGCCGCGCTCGGCCAGACGACGCGCGTCGTCCGCCGATACCTCGACGTCCGCCGGGGTGAGCAGGAACACGCGGCTGGTGACCTTGTCGATCGACCCGCGCAACGCGAACGCCAGCCCGGCGGCAAAGTCGACAAGGCGCTTGGCGGCGGCGTCGTCGAGCTCGGTCAGGTTCATGATGACCGGCACGCCGTCCCGGTAGCGCTCGCCGATCGTGCGTGCCTCGTTGTAGCTGCGGGGCTGCAACGTGGTGATGCGGGCCAGCGCGGCGGCGCCTCCGAGACGCTGCTCGGGGACCGTGGGGGGCGGCGGCCGCTCGGGCAGCCGCACCGGCTCGCGCAGGGCGTCGGTGTCCATGGCCAAGGCTCCCCTCACCGCGGACGGGCCGAGGCCCGACCCTCGGACCGGCTCACGATCCAGTCGGGAGACGGCCTCCCGCGGGCGGTCCACCGCGACGGGGCGGCTGGGCTCCCGGACCGGGCGGCGGTCCCAGTCGTCGTCGTAGCGGTCGGCGGCCCGGTCGTCGACACCGCGGAGTCCGACCTCGCGGAGTTCGGCGCCGCGCACGTCCACGCTCCGAACGGCCTCGGCACGGACCTCGGGCACACGGGCCTCGACCCGGACGTCGCGCGGCGCGGCCGCGTACTCCCGCTCGGCGGGGTACTCGCCGTCGCCCCAGCGGTCGCCCGCGTACTCTCTACGCCGCCCGGCGTAACGCTCCACGGGCGGTTCGTCGGCGTACTCGGCCATGTCCTCGGCAGGGACCATGCCGAAGTAGGCCTTGAGCCGATACATCGCGCCCATCCGCGCTCCCCTTTCGACGCCCCGCCCGCTGCACCGCTTCCGGTCGGCCGGCGATCACAGCGAGGCTAACGGCCGATACCCCACTAGGGCGGTTCCGACACGCACGACCCCGGAAGCGTGACGGATGGCGACCTCGAGGTCACCGCTCATTCCGGCCGACAGGACGGATGCCTCCGGATGGGCGGAACGGAGCCGATCGGCGGCCCGTTCGATGTCGGTGAAGGCCGCCTCGGGGTCGACCCCGGCGTCGCCACCGAGCGGTGCGACGGCCATCAGTCCCTCGAGGCGCAGCCCCGCGCAGCCGGCGACGTGATCGGCCAGGGCCATCAGCCCGTCCGCGGGAACGCCGCCGCGCGCCGCGTCGCCGTCGACGCTGTACTGCAGCAGCACGGGCAGCGGGCCGGTGCGTCGGCCCTCGTCCAGGGCGTGTGCGGCGGCGCGGTCCAGGGCGTCGGCGAGGCGGACCGAGTCGACCGACTCCACGCGCGCGGCCCACCCCACCACGGTTCTGGCCTTGTTGCGCTGCAGCCCTCCGATGAAGTGCCAGCGCGGACGCGCGTCGGGGCGCAGGGCGGCCACCTCGGCCACCTTGGCACCCGCCTCCTGGGCCCGGTTCTCCCCGAACAGGGTGAGCCCGAGGTCGAGCAGCACGGCGACGTCGGCGGCCGGCACGGTCTTCGTGACGGCCATCAGTTCCACCCGATCGGGATCACGCCCGGCGGCGGCGCACGCCTGCGCGATCCGCTCCCGCACCGCCGCGAGCCGCCGCTCCAGCTCCGCCCGCCGCTCCTCCGCGTCCCGGTCCTCCCCCACGCTCACGCGCCCACCCTATGACCGGCGAGTCGGCACGGGGTGGCGCGCGAGTCGGCACGTTCGCCAGCGCGAGTCGGCACGTTCGTCAGCGCGAGTCGGCACGTTCGACAGCGCGAGTCGGCATCCGATGGGCAGGGCGGAGCGCACATTCGGGCTGGCCAACGTACCGACTCGCGGGGACACGGGCGCGCATTCGGGCTGACGAACGTACCGACTCGCGGGGACACGGGCACACATTCAGGCTGTCGAACGTGCCGACTCGCGGGTCAGCGGGACGGGTCGAGCCAGGTGACGGCGGCGAGGCGGCCGGTGCGGCGGTCGCGGCGGTAGCTGTAGAGGTCGGGGTCCTCGACGGTGCAGCGCGGGTCCACCCCGACCTTGGCGACGCCCAGGGCGGCGAGCTGGGCGCGCAGACCCGCCCGCAGGTCCAGGCCCGGCGTCCCGCGCCGGGTCCGGGTGGCGCTGCCGGGGAGGGCCGCCCCGACCTCGTCGCGCATCTCCGCGGGCACCTCGTAGCACGCCCCGCACACGGCCGGGCCCAACAGCGCCTCGCAGTCGCCCGCACGCGCGCCCAGCCCCTCCATGGCCGTCAGGGTCGCCGACAGGACGCCGGCAGCGGCACCCACCCGCCCGGCGTGCGCGACGCCCACCACGCCCGCCTGAGGGTCCGCGAGGAGCACCGGGACACAGTCCGCGGCGAGCACGGCCAGCGCGACGCCCGGCAGGGCGGTGACGGCGGCATCCGTACGGGGTCGGTCCGGCTCACCAGCACGCGGTACGGCGTCCACGACGGCCACCTGCGTGCCGTGCACCTGGTTCAGGAACACGACCCCCCGCACACCCAGCTCGGTCGCCAGCCGCCGCCGGTTGGCGGCGACGGCCACGGGGTCGTCGCCGACGCCGGTCGAGAGGTTGAACCGGGCGAACGGACCAGCCGACCGCCCGCCCGCCCGGGTGGTGACCACCCGGCGGACGCGCATCGACGGTGACGTGGTCAGCGCTTCATGAACGACGGGACGTCGACGTCGTCGTCCGGGTCGCTCGCCGTCGCGGCGGCCGACGGCAGGAGCGAGGACGAGTACGACGGGTACGACCCCGTGGCCGGAGGAGCCGACGGCGGGGCGGGCGGCAGCGTGGCGGCCGGCTCGGCCGAGCTGCCGTTTGCGGCCGGCAGGCCGAATCCGGAGGCCTCCCGGCGGGCCGTCTCCGGCGTGCGCGGCGGCGGGGCGCTGTACGACGGCGCAGCGGGCGGCAGGGTGCCGGCCTGGTGCGCGGTCGCCGGGGCGGGCGTGGCGGGCTGCGCAGGGGCGTGCCCGTTGCCGTTCGTCCCGTACCCGTTGCCGTTCTGCTGCGCCGGTGGCGACGCGCCGTTGCCGTTGGCCGTCCGCGGCGCCGACCCGAACGCCGTGGGCTCCAGCTTCTTGTGCGTCGGTGTGCCGGCCTCGAACCCGGCCGCGATGACCGTGACCCGGACCTCGTCGCCGAGCGAGTCGTCGATCACCGTGCCGAAGATGATGTTGGCCTCGGGGTGCGCGGCCTCCTGGACCAGCGACGCCGCCTCGTTGATCTCGAACAGGCCGAGGTCGGAGCCCCCCGCGATCGACAGCAGCACGCCCTGCGCGCCGTCCATCGACGCCTCCAGCAGCGGCGAGTTGATCGCCTTGCCGGCGGCCTGGACCGCGCGGCCCTCCCCGCGCGACGACCCGATGCCCATCAGCGCACTGCCCGCCCCGGACATGACCGACTTGACGTCCGCGAAGTCCAGGTTGATCAGGCCGGGCGTGGTGATCAGGTTCGTGATGCCCTGGACACCGGAGAGCAGCACCTCGTCCGCCGAGCGGAACGCGTCCATGAGCGAGACGCCCACGTCGCCCAGCTGCAGCAGCCGGTCGTTCGGGATCACGATCAGCGTGTCGCACTCGTTGCGCAGCGAGGTGATGCCGTCTTCGGCCTGCCCCGCGCGGCGGCGCCCCTCGAACGTGAACGGGCGGGTGACGACACCTATGGTCAGCGCGCCGAGCTTGCGGGCGATCGAGGCCACGACCGGCGCGCCGCCCGTGCCCGTCCCGCCGCCCTCGCCCGCGGTCACGAAGACCATGTCGGCCCCCTTGAGGACCTCCTCGATCTCCTCGCGGTGGTCCTCCGCGGCCTTGCGGCCGACCTCCGGGTTCGCGCCTGCACCCAGGCCGCGAGTCAGCTCGCGGCCGATGTCGAGCTTGACGTCGGCGTCCGACATCAACAGGGCTTGGGCGTCGGTGTTCACCGCGATGAACTCGACGCCCTTCAGCCCGACCTCGATCATCCGGTTGACGGCGTTCACACCGCCGCCACCGATGCCGACGACCTTGATCACGGCCAGGTAGTTGTGCGGGGGTGTCATGCGCGGCACCTTCCAGTCGGGCTCGGGTTGGGCCTGTCCAGCTCGGTCGTTCCGGGCCGTCGCCTGGGCACGCTAGGTGGACGACGCACACCGGTCCACTAGGCGCGCCGCGTGACGACATGCCCCTGACAAGGTCGTGTGCACCTGTGTGTAACGCAGTGTGGCAGATTATCGACGCACGGTAGGCAGGTCTGGGCTCGAGACGTCGTAGACCGTTCCCGGCTGCCCGAGCAGCGGCCCGAGCACGGCCGACTTGTCGGCCGACCGCTCCGGGTCGCCCCACCGGACCGAGCGCTCGTCGACCAGTCCGAGGGTCACCTGGGTACCGGCGACCTCGACGGTCGCGACCTGCGCACGAACCGGCTCGGCGAGCTCCCGGAGCACGGTGATCGCCGCGGCCGTGGCGGGATCGTCCGGCCCGACGCCGGCGAACGTCAGCCGGGGAAGCGCGGGAGGCGGCTCTGGTGCCCGGCGGTAGGACAGGCCGGTGGTGTCGACCTCGAACAGGCCCTGTGGGGTCTGCCACAGAGCCACGGGAACGCGCTCGGTCACCTCGATCTCGACGGTGTGTGGCCACGCCCGGCGGACCTTCACCGCCGCGACGCCCTCGACGGCGGCGACGCGCTCGGCGATGCCGACCGTGTCGATCGAGACGAGCGGGCCGCCCGGCGCCACGGCCGCGGCGTTGCGTACGGCCTGCTCAGGCACCGTGACCAGCCCCGTGACCGTGACGTCCTCGACGTCGGCGAGATGGGCGTCGTAGAGCAGCACGCGGGTGCCGAAGCCGACGACGACCAGCAGCAGGACGGCGCCGATCAGCGCCGCGGCCAGCCTGCGCCGCCGGTACCGGGGCGGCAGTGGCGCGCGCGCCGGACCACCCGCGGCAGCGCCCTTCGGCCCACGCCGAGCCGGTCCGCGGGGTGTCGGGACCGCTCCGGGCGGGACGGTCTCGTCGCGCCGCGCGCCGTCGTCGTCGGCCGGGCGGACGGGCGGGACGTCGCCCCGTCGACGGGCATCGTCCGCCGTGCGCTCCCGCGCGGCCCGGCCGCGACCCGCCCGGTCCCAGTCGGCGGCCGCCCGTGTGGTGCGGTCGCCGCGTCCGCGGCTCCGACCCGCAGCGGTCGGACGGCGCGTGGGTCGCGTCACGACAGGGACCGCTCCGGTTCGGGCTCGCCGGCGCGCTCCAACTCGCGCAGCACCTCGGAGCCGAGCACGGTCACGTCGCCCGCCCCCATCGTGAGCACGAGATCACCCGGTCGAGCGAGGCCTGCCAGTACCGCGGGAACCTCCGCCCACCGCGGCACGTAGTGCACCCGCTCCGGCGGCAGCGGCACGGCGTTGGCCACCAGCGCGCCGGTGACGCCCGGCTCGGGGTCTTCACGGGCGCCGTAGACGTCGAGGACCACGACCTCGTCGGCGAGCCGCAGCGCTGCACCGAAGGCGCCGGCGAACGTCCGCGTCCGGGTGTAGAGGTGCGGCTGGAAGGCGACGACGACCCGGCCGCCGACGGCGACCTCCCGGGCCGCCCGCAACGTGGCCTCGACCTCCGTGGGGTGGTGCGCGTAGTCGTCGTACACCGCGACCCCGTTCACGCGGCCCTTGTACTCGAACCGGCGCCGCACGCCGTCGAACGCGGCAAGGCCCTCGGTGAGGCAGCCGCGGTGCCCGCCCAGCTCGAGCGCGGCCAGGGCGGCCCCCAGCGCGTTGAGGGCCATGTGCTCGCCGGGCACGGCGAGCCGCAGCACCAGCTCGTCGTTCCCGAGCCGGGCCCGCACCCGGGCACCTGCGCCGGTGGGGACGTGGTCGAGCAGGAGGGCGTCGACCGGTTCGGTGTGGCCGTAGCGGCGCACGGTGAGCCCCCGTTCGAGGGCCCGGGCGACGAGCGGGGCGACGCCCGGGTCGTCCGTGCAGGCGACCAGGGTGCCGCCGGGCCGGATCCGGTCGACGAAGTCGGCGAAGACCGCGCGGTAGGCCTGCTCGGTGCCGTGGTGGTCGAGGTGGTCGGGCTCGACGTTGGTGATCACCGCCACGTCCGGGGCGAAGGCCGTGAACGAACCGTCGCTCTCGTCGGCCTCGACGACGAAGATGTCGCCGTCGCCGTGGTGCGCTCCCGCCCCCGAGCTGGTCAGGTCGCCGCCGATCGCGAACGACGGGTCGAGGCCGCAGTGCTGCAGGGCGACGGTGAGCATCGAGGTGGTCGAGGTCTTGCCGTGCGTTCCGGCGACCGCCGCGACGCGGCGGCCGGCCGTCAGGGCAGCCAGCGCCTGGGCGCGGTGCACCACCGGCAGACCACGCTCGCGGGCTGCGACGAGCTCAGGATTGGTCTCGCGGATCGCGGTGGACACCACGACGGTCGCGTTCGCCGGCACGTGGGCTGCGTCGTGGCCGACGTCCACACGGGCGCCCAGCGCACGCAGGGCGAGGACGGTGCGGGAGTCCTTGGCGTCGGAGCCCGAGACGGTCACGCCGCGGGCGAGCAGGATGCGGGCGATCCCGCTCATCCCGGCGCCTCCGATGCCGATGAGGTGGACGCGGTCCCCGAGGACGGGCGCGCTCACGGCCGGCCCTCCACGACGTCCAGCACCAGCCGGGCGAGGCGCTCGTCCGCGTCGGCGTGGCCGGACGCGCGCGCCGCCTTGCCCGCCGCCTCCAGCCGCGCCGCGTCGCCCAGCAGCGGCACCAGCTCGGCCAGCACCCGGTCGCCGGTCAGCTCGGCGTCGGGCACCAGCACGCCGCCGCCCGCGGCGACGACCGGTTCGGCGTTGAGCGCCTGCTCGCCGTTGCCGTGCGGCAGCGGCACGTACACCGCGGGCAGGCCCACCGCGGACACCTCGGCGACGGTCATCGCCCCCGCCCGGCACAGCACCGCGTCGGCCGCGGCGTACGCCAGGTGCATGTCCTCGATGTAGGGCCGTGCTCGATACATCTGCGGGACGTACCCCGGTGCCGGATCTGCGGGCGTACCGGCGGCGCCGTGCGCGTGCAGCACGGCGATCCCCTCCTCGGTGAGCCCCGGCAGCGCCGCGGCCACCGCGGAGTTGAGCGAGCGGGCACCCTGGGAGCCGCCGAAGACCAGCAGCACCGGGCCGTCGGCGGGCAGGCCGAAGTGCTCACGGGCGGCCGGGCGCAGGGCGTTCCGGTCGAGCGTGGTGACGGCGTGCCGCAGCGGGATGCCCAGCACCTCCGCGTTCGGCAGGCCGCTGCCGGGCACGGCCGCGGCCACGCGGGCGGCGAACCGGGCACCGACCTTGTTCGCCAGCCCCGCCCGGGCGTTCGCCTCGTGCACGACGATCGGCGTGCGCCCGCGGGCCGCGAGATAGGCGGGCAGGGCGACGTAGCCGCCGAACCCGACGACGACGTCCGCGTCGACCTTGCGCAGCACGTCACGGACCGCGGAGACGGCCGACCACACCTTGACCGGCAGCCGCAGCAGATCTCCGCTCGGCTTTCGCGGCAGCGGGACCGGCGGGATCAGCTCCAGCGGGTAGCCGCGCGCCGGGATGAGCCGGGTGTCGAGGCCCTTCTCGGTGCCGAGCGCGGTGACGGTGGCGTCGGGACGGAGCCGGCGCACGGCGTCGGCGAACGCCATCGCCGGCTCGATGTGCCCGGCGGTACCCCCGCCGGCCACGACCACGGACAGGGTCATCGGACCCGCCCCGCACCGGCCGGGGTGCGCGGAGCCCGGTATGGCTGGGGCGCCGGGATCCGCAGGAGGCGGGAGACGGCGTTGGCCGGCCGGGAACCGCGGCCCCCGCGCGTCAGCGCCGCGATGGCCTCCGGCTCGTGGCGGGCCGCGTTGGCCAGCACTCCGAAGACGAACATGGTGACCACGAGCGAGGTTCCTCCTGAGGAGATCAGCGGCAACTGCAGCCCGGTCACCGGCAGCAGACCCACGACGTAGCCGATGTTGATCGCGGCCTGCGCGACCAGCCAGGTCGTCGACGTGGCGACGACGATACGCAGCCACGGATCGACGCTGCGTGCGGCGATCCGCAGGCCCGTGTAGGCCAGCGTGGCGAACAGCGCGAGCACCGCGAACGCCCCGAGGAAGCCCAGTTCCTCGCCGATGATGGCGAAGATGAAGTCGTTGTGGGCGTTCGGCAGGTAGCTCCACTTGGCCCTGCCCTGCCCCAGTCCCACGCCGAACAGGCCGCCGTCGGCGAGCGAGTACAGCGCCTGGGTGGCTTGGTAGCCGGGGCCGAGCGGGTCCGCGGTCGCCGGGGAGAGGAAGGCCGTGATGCGCGCCTGGCGGTAGCCCGCGGTCAGGCCGAGGATCACCGCGCCCGCCAGGCCGCCGATCGTCAGGGCCGCCATGAGGCGCATCGGCGCGCCGGCGAAGAACAGCAGCGCGATGAGCACCATGCCCATCGAGACGGTCATGCCGAGGTCGGGCTGCAGGATCAGCAGCACGAAGATCAGCAGAGAGACGGGCACGACCGGCGAGAGCGCCTGCTTCCAGCGGTAGAGCACGTTGCGGCGCAGGGCCAGCACGTGCGCGCCCCACAGCGTCAGCGCGACCTTGAC
This sequence comes from Pseudonocardia charpentierae, assembly GCF_031845345.1. Classification (NCBI taxonomy): domain Bacteria; kingdom Bacillati; phylum Actinomycetota; class Actinomycetes; order Pseudonocardiales; family Pseudonocardiaceae; genus Pseudonocardia; species Pseudonocardia charpentierae. The sequence goes on from NZ_JAVREJ010000008.1 coordinate 132,333, forward strand.
CCCCTCGGAGGGCTGCAGCGAGAACGGCCCGAACGCGAACCACGCCCGGGAACCGCCCCGCAGCGCGCCGAGCCCGGGAATCAGGACGGCGACGAGCAGCACGATCCCGATCAGCAGCAGCGGGGCGGCGAGCATCCGCAGCTTCTGCGGCGGGATGCGGATCCCGACCCAGAACATGACCAGCCCGACTGCGCAGAACATCAGCTGCTTGACGAACACCGAGTACGACGACCCGTCGGCGGCGTAGCTCTCGACCGACGACGCCGAGAGCACCATGACCAGCCCGAACAGCGTCAACAGGCCGAAGACGCCGAGGATGAGGTGCAGGGACGTCAGCGGCCGGCGCAGCCACTGCGCGAGCGCGGTCGTGCCGCGGCGCACTGCCGCGGCTCCGGGGCTGGCGAGCAGCCCGGGAGCCGGCTGAGCGGGGCGCCGGGTGGAGCCTTTCGTGCCGCTCGTCCGCGTCGCCCGGTCGGACCGGGCCGACGCCGCCTGCGCACCGTCACCTGAGGGGCTCACCATGCCTCCTCGACCGTCGGCCCTGCCGCAGCAGCGGCCCCGTCCTCCGGCACGACGGGCGGCTCTGCGGTGCGCGGAGGGATCATCGGGCCATGGTGGCGTCCCTCGACCGCCCTCACGGGGACGTGCGGCGCGTGTCGCGCCGGTGCGGTGGCGAACGCCCGGCGACGCGAGGCGGTCACCGTCACGAGGCGATGCCCGACGACGCCGTCAGCCACTCGCTGTAGAAGAGCCCCAGCCCCAGCGCCGCACACATCGCCGCGAGCAGCCAGAACCGGATGATCACGGTGGTCTCGGCCCAGCCCGCCAGCTCGAAGTGGTGGTGGAACGGCGCCATCCGGAACAGCCGGCGCCGCGTCGTCCGGAACACCACGATCTGCAGCGCCACCGACAGCGTCTCCACCACGAACACCCCGCCGATCACGACGAGCAGCAGCTCCGTGCGGGTGACGATCGACAGTCCGGCGATCAGGCCGCCCAGTGCCAGCGACCCCGTGTCGCCCATGAAGATGCGGGCCGGCGCGGCGTTCCACCACAGGAAGCCGATGCACCCGCCCATGGCGGCGGCCGCGACCAGCGCGACGTCCAGCGGGTCGCGCACCTGGTAGCAGCCGGCGACGCCGTTGATCGCGCAGGCGTTGCGGAACTGCCAGAACCCGATGATCACGTAGGTGGCCAGCACCATCGCGGCGGTGCCCGCCGCGAGCCCGTCGAGGCCGTCGGTGAGGTTGACGGCGTTCGACCACGCGGCGATGACGAAGTAGGCGAACACCACGAAGCCGACGACCCCGAAGGAGATCACGGTGATGTCGCGGACGAACGAGAGGTTCGTCGACGCGGGGCTCAGCCCCTCGGCGTTGACGAACCGGCTGGCGAGGATCCCGAAGATCAGCGCGGTGACGAGCTGCCCGACGAGCTTCGAGGTCTTGTTCAACCCGAGGTTGCGCTGACGGCGGAGCTTGATGAAGTCGTCGAGGAACCCGACCACGCCGAGCGCGGTGGTCAGGTACAGCACGAGCATCGCCGACGCCGTGATCGGCTCACCGGTCAGTCCGTGCGAGACGAGGTAGCCCACCCAGATGGCGATCATGATCGCCACGCCGCCCATCGTGGGCGTGCCGCGCTTGGCCTTGTGGCTCTGCGGACCCTCGTCGCGGATCTCCTGGCCGAAACCCTGGCGGGCGAAGAACCGGATCAGGTACGGGGTGAGCAGGATCGAGACCGCGAGCGCGACGCCCGCGGCGATGAAGACGCCCCTCACGCGACGGGCTCCCGCTCGACTGTGTCGGACGCTGCCACGAGCGCCTCGGCGAGCCGGTCCAGACCGGCGGCGCGGGACGCCTTGATCAGCACGACGTCGCCGGGCTCCAGCTCCGCACGCAGCAGCACGAGGGCCTCGGCGACGTCCGCGACGGGCCGCGCACCGCCGTACTCGGGTGCGTCGACGGCCACGAGTCGGTCCACCTCGAGCTCGGCGGCGGCCGCGGCGACCTCGGCGTGCGCCGCCGGGGCGGTGTCGCCCAGCTCGCCCATGCGGCCGAGCACGGCCCACGTCCGCCTGCCGGGCGGCCCGGCCGCGATCGCCACCAGTGCCTGCAGCGCCGCGCGCATCGACTCGGGGTTCGCGTTGTAGGCGTCGTTGACCACCGTCACGCCGTCCGGGCGGTCGACGACCTCCATCCGCCAGCGCGACGCCGGGCCGGCCGCCGACAGTGCGGCGGCGACGCCCTCGGGAGTGGCTCCGCACTCGAGCGCCGCCGCCGCGGCGGACAGGGCGTTGCCGACGTGGTGCGCACCGACCAGGCGCAGCCCCACGTCCGCCGAGCCCCGGGGCGTCACGAGCCGGAAGCGGGCCCGGCCGGCGTCCAGCACGACGTCGTCGGCCCGCACCTGCGCCTCCGGCGACCGCCCGACCGTCAGCACCCGGGCCCGGGTGCGGGTCGCCATCGCGGCGACGGCCGGGTCGTCGACGTTCAGGACCGCGACCCCGGCGGCGGGCAGTGCCTCGACCAGCTCGCCCTTCGCCTGAGCGATCGCCTCGGGTGAGCCGAACTCGCCGAGGTGGGCACGGCCGACGTTGAGCACCACCCCGATCCGGGGCTGCGCGATGCGGCACAGCGCCGCGATGTGCCCCGCGCCGCGGGCGGACAGCTCCAGCACCAGGTGCCGGGTGGTGGCGTCGGCGCGCAGCGCCGTCCAGGGCAGGCCCAGCTCGTTGTTGAACGACCCGGGCGGGGCGACGGTCGGGCCGAGCGGCGCGAGGACGGCGGCCAGCAGATCCTTGGTCGACGTCTTGCCGGAGCTGCCGGTGACCCCGACGACCGTGAGGTCCGGCAGGGAGCTGACGTTGTGCGCGGCGAGGCGGGCCAGCGCGGCGAGGACCGCGGCGCCGGAGCCGTCGGGGTCGGTCGCGGCGAGGTAGCTCCCCGTGGCGACCTCGTCGTCCGGTGCCGGGGGCACGATCACCGCGGGGGCGTCGACCTCCCGCGCCGCCAGCACCGCGACGGCACCGGCGGCGACCGCTGCAGCGGCGAAGTCGTGCCCGTCGGCCCGCTCCCCCGGCAGGGCCAGGAACAGCCCGCCCGGTCCCACGGCGCGGGAGTCGAACTCCACGGCGGTGACCCGCTCGGCTCCGGTGGCGCGGTGCAGCCGCCCTCCGGTGACGTCGGCGACCTCGGCCAGGCTCATCTCGATCATCCGGGCACCTGGCCCGGGTTCGGGGTTCCCACGCTCGGCCTCTCGCTCACGGCGGCCGCGATCGCGGCAGCAAGCTCTTCGGCGTCGTCGAAGGGGAGCGTGACGTCGCCGACCTTCTGCCCGGTTTCGTGACCCTTGCCGGCCACCACCACCGCGTCGCCCGGCCGGGCGGCGGCGACGGCGACGGCGATCGCCTCCGCACGGTCGCCGACCTCCCGCACGTCGCCGCGGCGCGGTTCGCTGCGCGCACCGGCCAGCACCTCCGCGCGGATGAGCGCGGGGTCCTCGGAGCGCGGGTTGTCGTCGGTGACGACCAGCAGCTCGGCCCGGGCGGCCGCGGCGGCGCCCATCAGCGGCCGCTTGGCCCGGTCGCGGTCGCCCCCGGCGCCGAGCACGACCAGCAGCCGCCCCGCCGCCACCTGCGCACGCAGGGCGTCGAGGAGCGCGGACACCGCGGCGGGCTTGTGGGCGTAGTCGACGACCGCCAGGAACGGCTGCCCGCGCTCGATCCGCTGCATGCGGCCGGGGACGGCGACCTCGGCGACGCCGAGGGCGGACACCGCGGGCGGCACGCCGACGGCGTCCAGGCAGGCCAGCGCCACCAGGGCGTTCGCGACGTTGAACGGCCCCGGCAGGCGCAGCGCGACCGGTACCGGGCCGTGCGGGGTCAGTGCGGTGAAGTGCTGGGTTCCGTCGGCGTCGGCGGTGACGTCGCGGGCGCTCCAGTCGGCCGGGCCCGTGGCGGACACCGTGACGGCCCCTCGCGTCCGGGCGGCCAGCCGGACGCCCCACTCGTCGTCGACACAGATCACCGCGCGCTCGGCCCGGCCGGGCGCGAACAGCGACGCCTTCGTGGCGAAGTAGTCGTCCATGTCGGCGTGGAAGTCGAGGTGGTCCTGCGAGAGGTTGGTGAAGGCGCCGACGGCGAAGTGCGTATCGGCGACGCGACCGAGGGCGAGCGCGTGGCTCGACACCTCCATCGCGACGTCCGTGACGCCGTCCTCCCGCATCACCGCGAAGAGCGCCTGCAGATCGGGCGCCTCGGGGGTGGTGAACGCGCTGGGCAGCGTGGCTCCGGCGATGCGGGTGCCGACGGTTCCGATCAACCCGGTCGTCCGGCCCGCTGCGGCCAGCCCGGCCTCGAGCAGGTGCGCCACCGTCGTCTTGCCGCTGGTCCCGGTGACGCCGAGAATCCGCAGCCGCTGCGTCGGGTCGCCGTAGACGGTGGCGGCCGCCAGGCCGAGGACCGTGCGGGGCTGCGGGTGCAGCACCACGGGCAGGTCTGCGGCCCGGGCCCGGTCGAGGCCGGCCGGGTCGGTGAGGACGGCGACGGCCCCGGCGTCGTGTGCCTGACCGACGAAGTCCGCGCCGTGCACGCGTGCGCCCGGCAGCGCGGCGAACAGGTCGCCGGGCCGGACCTCGGCCGCCCGGAGCGTCACGCCGGTGACCTCGACGTGCGTACTACCTGCGTCGATGCCGGCCAGCGTCGCGCCGAGGGTGTCGGCGAGGACGTGCAGGTCGACGCGTCGCGAGGCCCGGGGCCGCGGCGGCAGTGCAGCCGCGGCGACGGCGGTGGTGCGGGCGTGCGGCACGTCGGAAGGCTACCGGCGGCCATGATCGAGCCCGACCGCCGCCCCACGCCCGCGCGAGCCCCGCGAGCCCGGGCCGCGAGCGCGATCTCAGACGCTGTGCACGAACGCGAAACTCCGCGAGCACGAACGCGCAACTCGCGTGCACAGACGCAAGACTCGCGCGGAGGTTGGGCGCGAGTCTTGCGCTGCGGTACGCGAGTCTTGCGCTGCGGTGCGGGTCAGCCGGGTGGGGTCGCGCCGGCGACCGGGGCGGGGGCGGGGGCCACGCCGTCGACCGGAACGGAGGCCGCGTCGCCGGGCGTTGCGGCCTGAGCCGCCGCGGCGGCGGGCGGGGCGTGCGTCACCAGGGTCTGGACCGGCTGCGGGTCCGGGCTCACCGGCAGTTTCTCGCGCTGCGCCAGGTACGACCCGATCTCGTGGAACAGCGGCGCGGCGCTCGTGCCGCCCTGCGGGGCGTCCAGCATGATCGCCACGACGTACCGCGGGTCCTGCGCGGGCAGCATGCCCGCGAAGGTGATCCAGTACGTCGACGAGGCGTAGCAGCCGCACGTCGGGTCGACCTGCTGCGCGGTGCCCGTCTTGCCCGCCACCTGGTAGCCCGGGATCGCCGCCGCGGCGCCGGTGCCGCGGGAGTCGGCGGTGTGGCCGTCCTGCGTGACCGCGGTGAGCATCGTGCGCAGCTTCTGCGCGGTCTCCGGGGAGACGACGCGCACCGGGTCCGGCGCCGGGGTGGGGGTGCGGACGCCGTCCGGTCCGATCGTGGCCTCGACGATCCGCGGCGGGACGCGTATCCCGTCGTTGGCGACGGCCTGGTACATCCCGGCCATCTGCAGCGCCGTCACCGACAGGCCCTGCCCGATCGGCAGGTTGCCGAACGTCGACCCGGACCAGGTCTCCCTGGCCGGCACCCGGCCGGGGCTCTCCCCCGGCAGCCCCACGCCCGTCCGCTGGCCCAGCCCGAAGCGGCCGAGCATGTCCGCGAAGCGGTCCTCGCCGACGTCCCGCGCGGCCATGATCGTCCCGACGTTCGACGACTTCGCGAGGATGCCGGTGAGCGTGTAGTCCTCCGTGCCGTGGTTCCAGGCGTCGCTCACGGTGCGGTCGGCCACCCGGATGCTGCCGGGGACCGCGAAGACCTTGTCCGGGGACGCCGTGCCGTACTCCAGTGCCGCCGCCATCGTGACGACCTTGTTCACCGAGCCCGGCTCGTACGGGCTCGACACCGACGGGTTGCCCAGCGTCGACTCGTCGGCCTTCGAGAACGCGCGGGGGTCGAACGTCCGCGCGTTGGCCATCGCGAGGACCTGGCCGGTCGCGGAGTCGAGCACCACCGCGGAACCGCCCTTGGCGCCCTTCTCCGCGGCGTACTCGGCGAGCTGGCGCTGCACCGTGTACTGCAGGTCGGAGTCGAGCGTCAGCTGCAGATCCGAACCGGGGGTCGCGGGCCGCTCGAACCGCGTGCTACCGGGGATGACCGCCGAGCTGCCCTCGGCCGTGTCCACCACCCGCAGCCCGTCCTGGCCGGCGAGCAGGTTGTCCTGCGAGCTCTCCAGGCCCATCAACCCGGTGAGCTTCTGGTCGGTCGCGTTCCACGACGCCACGCCGACGACGTTCGCCGCCAGCGCGCCTCCGGGATACTGCCGCGACTCCCGCTTCTCCTCGGCGATCTCCGGATACTTCTCGCGTACGGCGCGCGCCACGTCCGGGTCGACGAGCGGCACGAGCACGACGTAGCCCTTGTCGCTCTCCAGCGCGGTGCGCAGCGCGGTCGCGTCGGCGCCGGTCGCCTGCGCGATTCCGGCGGCCATCTCCGTGACGTACGCCGCGGTGCCCGCGCCCTTCGTCGTCGCGATCAGGCGGGGGTTGGTGACGAGCGCGCGGGCCTCGACGCTGAACGCCAGCGGGGCACCCGAGCGGTCGAGGAGCCTGCCGCGCTCGGCGGGCAGCGCGATCTCGCTCGTGCGCTGCCGCGCCGAGCCCGTCTGCAGCGTGCCGGCCTGCGGACCCTGCACGACGACGAGCTTGAGGGTGGCCAGCACGAGCGCCGCGACGAGCACCAGCTGTCCGACCCGCAGGCGCCGGCGGGGGTCGGGCGTGCGCACGCCGGTCCGGCCGCGGCCGCCCTTGCGGGGAGCGGACGGCGAGCTTCGAGCGGCGCCTGCCGGGCGGGTGCGGGGCGGGGCCGCGGGCATCAGCCGGTGCCCGTGCTCGTCCGGGTGGAGCGTGCCGCCGTCCCGGATGTGCCCGAGGTGCCCGAGGTACCGGTCGACCGTGCGCCGGTCCTGGCGTCCGCGGAGTCGTCGGAGGTCGAGTCCGTGTCCGTGCTCGCGGCACGCGCCCTGTCCGACCTGGTACCGGTCCGCGTGTCGGCGTCGCTGTCGGTGTCCGCGTCGGTGTCCGCGGTGTCGGTGTCGGTGTCGGTGGCGTCGGTGTCGCCGTCGGTCGCGTCCGTCCCGGAGGTGGGGCTGTCGCCCTCCGCCGCCTGCTCCGCCGCCTCGGCTGCCTCCGCCTCCTCGACCGCCGGCTCCACCGCCGCGATCGCCGCGGCGAGCACCGACTGCGGCGCAGCCGCGACGGACGTGGCTGCCGGCACCTCCGCCGCTGTGGCCGGCGCGGGGTCACCACCGAGGCCGGGCGGCGCGGCGGCGGCCGGCGGCGCGACGGCCACGGTGGGCTCGCCCACCACCATCGTCGTCCCGTCGGCCGCGACGACCAGCCGCGCCGGGTCCTTGGCCGGCACCATGCCCAGCTCCGTCGCCCGCTGGGCCAGCGCCGGGGGCGACTGCAGGGCGGCGACGTCGCGGTGCAGCCGCTCGCTGCGCTCGCTGAGGTCCCGGGCCGCGGCGCGGGCGTCCTGCAGCCGGTAGGAGTCGGCCGCTGCGGCCGTCGACAGCCAGAGCGTCGCGACCAGGCCGATCCCGAGCAGCACCATCACGGTGAGCACGAACTTGGCGCGCCCGGGCACGGCCGGCCGCACCACGGTCCGGGCCGCGGGGCGGGCCGGGCGCTCGTCGCGCTGGGGACGGGCCCGGACGGCCGCGGCCGGCTGGACCTTCGGCCGGGTGGCGGTCCGTGTCGCCGCGGTGGCGGCACGCGTGCTGCCCGCCCGCGGACGCTCGACGACCGGCGCGCTCATGTGCCCTCCCCGATGATGCTGACGACCCTGCTGACCGTGCTGACTGCTGTGACCTTCGACGGCTCGGCGGTGCTCACGCGGCGGCCTCCGCGATCCGTTCGGCGGCGCGCAGCCGCACCGAGGCGGCGCGCGGGTTGTCGGCGGCCTCGTCGTCGCCCGCGACCTCAGCACCGCGCGTCACCAGCCGAAGCTCGGGTCCGTGTCCGGGCAGCTCGACGGGCAGTCCCTCCGGCGTCCGCGACCGGGCGCGCTCGGCCAGCTCCCGCTTGACGATCCGGTCCTCGAGCGAGTGGTAGGCGAGCACGACGATCCGGCCGCCGACGGCCAGCGCGTCGATCGCCGCGGGCACGGCGGTCTGCAGGGCGTCCAGCTCGCCGTTGACCTCGATCCGCAATGCCTGGAACGTCCGCTTGGCGGGGTGCCCGCCGGTGCGCCGGGACGCGGCCGGCACGGCCTCGTACAGCAGCTCGACGAGTTCGGCGCTGCGGCGCAGCGGGCTGCGCGCCCGGCGGCGGGCGACCGCTGCGGCGATCCGGGAGGCGAACCGCTCCTCGCCGTACTCGCGCAGCACGCGGGCGAGCTCGGGCACCGAGTAGGTGTTGAGCACGTCGGCGGCCGTCGGGCCGGTGCTCTGGTCCATCCGCATGTCCAGATCGGCGTCGCGGGCGTAGGAGAAGCCCCGCTCGTCCGCGTCGAGCTGCAGCGACGACACCCCGAGGTCGAACAGCACGCCGTCGACCCGGGGAAGCCCCAGTTCCCCCAGGACATCGGCGATGCGGTCGTACACGGCGTGCACGAGGTGGGTGCGGTCGGAGAAGGCGACGAGCCGCCGGCCCGCGAGCGCGAGCGCCTCCGGGTCGCGGTCCAGGCCGACCAGCGTCAGCCGCGGGTGCGCGGAGAGCAGGGCGGCGGCGTGGCCGCCCAGTCCCAGCGTGGCGTCGACGAGAACGGCCGGCCGGTCACGCAAGGCGGGCTCGAGGAGTTGAACGACACGGGGCAGGAGGACGGGGACGTGCCTGGCCCCAGCCGGCCCGCCCGCCGCGTCCGCGTCGGGATGTTGCCCCACCGCTCACCTCCCGCCCCGCGCCGTTCCCGGATGCGCCGACGGCAGCCGGAGTAGTTCTGTGCCGTGATCTGCTAGTCATGGCACCTACACCTGCGGGACGGCTGCCGAGCTGCCGTCCCCTGCCGAGGCCCCACCGGGCCACCGCCGCGCACCCTCCCGGAGGCCGTGCGCGTACGACGGCGGACCTGGCACCGGGGAAGGTGTGTCAGGGCCGTCGGGCGTTGTCGCACGGCATCCGGGAGGGCGCACGGGCGGTGTGGTCCTGTCACCGCATCGCCGTCGCCCGCTCTAGAAGAGGCCGGGAAGTACCTCCTCCTGAGCCTTCGCGTACTCGTCCTCGTGCTCTTCCTGGTAGCGCTGCCACAGCTGCGCATCCCAGATCTCGGCGCGGGTGAAGGCACCGAGTACCACGCAGTCCTTCGTGAGGCCGGCGTAGCGGCGCAGTTCCGGGATGATGGCGATCCGGCCCTGCGCGTCGGGGTTCTGCTCGTCCGTGCCCGAGAACAGGTTGCGCTGGAAGGCGCGTGCCGACTCGCTCGTGAGCGGTGCCGACGACACCTTCCGGGCCATCTCCGCGAAGGTCTCGCGAGGGAACACGTACAGGCAGTGGTCCTGCCCCTTCGTGATCATCAGCCCGCCTCGCAGCTCGTCCCGGAACTTCGCGGGCAGCGTGAGCCGCCCCTTGTCATCCAGCTTGGGGGTGTAGGTGCCGAGGAACACGACCCCACCTCCAGCCAGTGGCCCCCTCGTGCTCCAGCGATCACCACACTACCCCACTTCGCTCCACCGTCAACCGTCACGGACCGCATCCACCGGCGTGTCGCCAGGTGTTTCCGCAGGTCGGCAGGCGTGGTGCGAGGTGGGGGAAGTCGTCGCCCCACCCGAAAGCGGGACACGCCGCACCTTGAAGATCGGAACGTTCCGTAGCTGAAACCGATACGGAGAGTGAATTTCGGTGCTCGAGAGACTCCGTGGTGGGGGACGGTGGGGGGCTGCGGCCCCCACCGTGGGGAGCAGGCCCGCAGACCTCGCGGAACGGGCAGGGCGGGCCGACCACCCGGCCCGCCCGCCGCCGCTCCGGGCTTTGACACACTGGGTGCAGCCCCGTCGGTGGGGCGGCGAGGAGGGTCGGGTGACGACGACGGGCAGTTGGCCCACGCCCGCGGCGCGAGCAGACGAGGCGAACCACGGGGCGCTCCGTCCGGCTGCAGGTCTTCCCGAGGTGACCGAGCTCGCCCACCGGATCGCCGCGAACGTGCAGCACGTGCTCGTGGGGAAGCCGGACGTCGTGCGCATCGCGCTCGTCACGCTGCTCGCCGAGGGGCACCTCCTGGTGGAGGACGTGCCGGGCGTCGGCAAGACGTCGCTGGCCAAGGCCCTGGCGGTGTCGATCGACTGCTCGGTGAGCCGGGTGCAGTTCACCCCGGACCTGCTGCCCGGCGACATCACCGGGATGTCGATCTACAACCGGCGGACCGAGGAGTTCGAGTTCCGGCCCGGGCCGGTCTTCGCCAACGTCGTGATCGCGGACGAGATCAACCGGGCCTCCCCCAAGACCCAGTCCGCGCTGCTCGAGTGCATGGCCGAGCACCAGGTCACCGTCGACGGCGTGACCTACGGGCTCGCCCGCCCGTTCTTCGTCGTCGCCACCCAGAACCCGATCGAGATGGACGGCACCTACCCGCTGCCGGAGGCCCAGCGCGACCGCTTCACCGCGCGGGTCAGCGTCGGCTACCCGGACCCGGCCGCCGAGCTGACCATGCTCGACGAGCACGCCGCCGCGGACCCGCTGGATCAGCTGCGTCCCGTCGCGGACGCGCCGACGGTGCAGGCGGTGATCGAGGCCGTCCGCCGTGTCCGGGTCAGCGCCGAGATCCGGCAGTACTGCGTCGACCTCGTCACCGCCACGCGGCGGCTGCCCGACCTCCGGCTGGGCGCCTCGCCCCGCGCGACGCTGCACCTGGTGCGCACCGCCCGCGCCCAGGCCGCGCTGCACGGCCGCAGCTACGTCGTCCCCGACGACGTGCGCGCCGTCGCGGTCCCCGTGCTGGCCCACCGGCTGCTGCTGGCTCCCGACGCCCGCGCCGCCCGGCGCTCGACCACCGACCTGGTACACGGCCTGCTCGCCCGCCTGCCGGTCCCGGCGCCGGCCCGGTCCTGAGCGGCCCGTGGCTCCGGATCCGACGGACCTCCCCGCGGCCCGGCCGACCGGCTCGCGGACGTCCGGCGCCGGTCCGGCCGCGGCGTCGCGCGACGACCGGGACGCAGCCGAGGGCGGCTCGGCCCTCGGTGCGGTCGCCCGCCCGGCCGACCGCACCGTCCTGAGCACCCGCGGCCGCTGCCTGCTGGCCGCCGGGATCGCCACCGCCGCGTGCGCGATCCCGCTCGAGGAGCGCGACCTGCTGCGGATCGGCGCCTTCGCCGCCGTACTCCCCCTGCTCGCGCTGCTGCTCGCCCTGGCCACCCGGCGGACCGTGCGCGTGCAGCGGGCGCTCTCGCCGCACCGGCTCCCCGTCGGCGCACCCGCGACCGTCACGTTGCAGGTCACCGGAGGGGCGGCGGTCGGTCCGCTGGAGCTGGTCGACACCGCGCCGGACGCCGTAGGGGCCACGTCCCCACCGCGGTTCCTGGTCCCGTCGCGTGCGCGGGGCGTGGACGCCGCCGTGCACTACACCCTCCGCCCGGTGCGGCGGGGCGTGCACCGGATCGGCCCGCTCGTCGCGTACGGCACGGACCCGCTCGGTCTGGCCGAGTTCGCCCGCACGGTCCCGGGCACGGAACGGCTGCTGGTGCTGCCGACGACCGTGCCGCTGCACGGGGTCCCGCACGCGCTCGGCTCGAGCGACGGGGCGCACGGCGCGGGCTCGTCGGGCTCCGGTCAGGGCCGCTCGGACGTGCTCGTCCGGCCCTACCGAAGCGGCGACGAGCTGCGGCGCGTGCACTGGCGCAGCACGGCGCGCCACGACGAGCTGATGGTCCGGCTCGAGGAGCGGCCGTGGCGCGGCGGCGTCACCGTGCTGCTCGACCGGCGGGCCGCCGCGCACCGCGGGCACGGTCCGGGCGCGAGCCTGGAGTGGGCGGTGACCTTCGCGGCCAGCGCCTGCGTGCACCTGATCGAGCGGGGCGAACCCGTGGAACTCGTGACCGAGGACGGCGGCAGTCCGGCCTCGCCCGGCTCCGTCGGCGGCGCGGACGGCGTGCTCGACGGGCTCGCGACGCTGCGTCCCTCCGCCCACACCGACCTCGGCGGTCCGGCGCTGCCGGGCTCCGGCGACCTTCTCGCGGTGCTCGGATCGACGGCCACCGACGAGCTTCCGGCGCTGCTCGCCCGCTCCGCCGGCCAGGGGCACGCCGTGCTGCTCGACGTCGCGAGCTGGGGCGCCGGCACGCCACCGGTCTTCACCCCGGCCGGCCGGGCGGTCCCCGTCGAGGCGACGGCCGCCGTCCTGCGCGGTGCGGGGTGGGCGGTCACCGTGGCCAGGCGTGGCGACCGGCCCGAGGGTGTGTGGGACGAACTGGTGTCGTCCCCGGCTCCGCAGGCCGGTGTGTCGTGACCGCGCTCGCCCCACCGGCCACGCCGGACATCCCGCCGCAGGCCCGGGTCCGGCGGACGGCCTGGCTGCGCCCGGTCTGGGCCGGGATCGCGCTCCTGCTCGCGGGCTCTCCCGTGGGCGCCGTCGTGCAGGGCACGTCGTGGTGGGGGTACGCGGCGGGCGCGGTAGGCCTGGTCGTCGCCGTCGGCCTGCTCGGGGCCGCCGTCCGACCGCGCGGGGTCGGCGGCGTGGTCGTCGCGCAGTTCGCGGCCCTGGCGGTGCTCCTCACCGGCCTGTTCACCGGGTCGGGCGTGCTGGGGATCGTGCCCGGACCGGCCGCCGTCGGCGAGCTGACCGCCCTGGTCGGGGACGCGGCGACCCAGATCCGGACAGAGGCGGCGCCGGTACCCGCAACGCCGGCGATGCTGCTGCTCGTCACGCTCGCGTTCGGGGTGACGGCGGTCGCCGTGCACGTGGTGACGGTCGGGGCCGGAGCGCCTGGCGCGGTGGGGGTGCTGCTGCTCGCGGTGTTCGCCGTCCCCGCAGCGCTCGCCGACGACCTGCTGCCCGCGTGGATGCCGGCTGCGGGGGCCGCCGGGTTCGGGCTGCTGCTCCTCGCCCGGCCCGGCCCGCCCTCCGATCACCGGCAGTGGCGCCCGGGCGTGGGTGCCGCCGGGATCGTGGCCGCCGCCGTCGTCCTGGCCCTGGGGGCGGGTGCCGCGGCCGGAGCGGTCGGGACCGCGGGGAGGTTCCCGAGCACCGGCGGAGTGGGCGCCAGCCGCGTCGGGGAGATCGGGCTGAGCCCGTTCACGGCCTTGCGTGGAGAGTTGCTGCAGTCCACGCCGAGCGAGCTGTTCCGGGTCACCGGCCTCCCCCGGCCCACCTACCTGCGGGCGCTGACCCTGAGCACCTACGTCCCGGACGCGGGCTGGCAGGTGCGCCGCCCCGGACCGGGCACGCCGCTGACGGGTCCGCTGCCCGGGTCGGACGTCGCCGGCGACCGGGCGAGCGTCGACATCGAGAACGTCGGATTCCGTGACTACTGGCTGCCCGTCTACGGCGTCCCGCTCGGGGTCGCGGGTCCGGACGGGGAGCGGTGGAGCTACGACGCGCTCAGCGGCACGGCGTACAGCAACCGGCCCCAGCAGGAGCGGTCGTGGACGCAGGAGACGCTCCTGCCGACGCCGACGGCCGAGGCACTGCGGGCGGCCGACGGCGCGAACGGCGTCGATCCGCTGTTCCTCAACACGGACGGCGTCGACCGGCGGGTCGCCGCCATCGCGCGGGAGATCACCGCTGACGCGCCGACCGGGTTCGACCGGGCCGTCGCGCTCAACCAGTGGTTCACCGGGCCGGACTCCACGTTCACCTACGACCTGTCGACGGCACCGGGCAACGGCGACGACGCACTCGTCGAGTTCCTGACGATCGGCAAGCGCGGCTACTGCGAGCAGTTCGCCTCGGCGATGGCGGTGATGCTGCGGACCCTCGGGGTGCCGGCCCGGGTCGCCGTCGGCTTCACCGGGGGCCGGGAGGCCGACGACGCCCGCTCGGTGAGCACCGCGGACGCCCACGCGTGGGTGGAGGCGTGGTTCCCCGGCGCCGGTTGGACGACGTTCGACCCGACACCCCTCAACGACGGCCGGGCGATCGTCCCGCCGTACGTCGCGGAGGCGGCCGGGGAGACCGGTGATGGTTCCGACGACCAGCCGGCGGAATCGGCGGCCCCATCGCCGCCCGCCCCCGAGGAGACGGCGGCGCCCGAGGCGGGAGCACCGGAGACCGCAGCGGAGTCCGCCGACGGGGCGCCCGCACCCGGCGAGGCCGCACCGTCCGGCTCACCCCTGCCGCTCGTGCTCGCACTGCTGATGCTGCTGGTCGCGGCGGCCGCCGCCGCACCGGCGTGGTGGCGGGCCCGGATGCGCCGACGGCGCCTCGCCTCGGCCGACGCCGGTGGCGTCGGGGCCGCCGAGGCCGCGTGGGCGGAACTGCTGGCGGAGTCGGCGGACCACGGGGTACCGGGACGGGCGACGGACACGGTCCGGACCGCGGCCGACCGGATGGTCCAGGCCCACGGTCTCGACGCGGAGGCCCGCCGGGCGGTGGACACCGTGACCGGGATCGTCGAGGAGAGCTGGTACGGAGGCGTCGATCCGGCACCCGGAGCTCTCGCCGGGCCGACCCGGACGGTCTCCGCGGCGCTGCGCGCCGCGCCGCTCCCCCTCCACCGCAGGATGTTCCCGGCGTCGGTGGTCGACCGGCGGCCCGGCCGCACGGACCGGAACGCCGCGGATGAGGACGCGGACGACCGGAACAACGACGACACCGCGGTGACCCGGCGCTGAGCCGGACCACCGCGGTGTCGCAGAGTCACTATGGAGCGACGAGCGTCCTCAGGGCGAGGAGCGCGTCACTCTTGTTCGAAGCGACGGCGGAACCGCTCCTCCATCCGACCGGTGAAGCGGCTCTTGTCGGGCTCACCGCGTTTGGGCGTACCGGCCTGCTGCCCCTTCGCGCCGACGGCTGTGACAGCCATCACCGCTCCGGCGAGCATCACCAGGAATCCGACGACGCTGAGTACAGGGAAATTGTCGGCGATCCAGAGCGCCCGGACGGCGACGCCCAGCACGAGCAGTACCAGCCCGAGCGCGAAGACGGCGATGCCCTGCAGGCGCCGGCGGCGGGTCGGTTTGCGCAACCGGCCACCACGGACGGTGGATACGAACTTGGGGTCCTCGGCGTAGAGAGCACGCTCGATCTGGTCGAGCAGTCGCTGCTCGTGCTCGGAGAGGGGCATGACTTCGCCTCCGGCACTTTCACGTTCCTGTCGGTCTCTTCCATAGTGCCGGAGCGACGCGACGAGCGCCCAGGGTGGACGTCCACCCGAAGGATACGAGTCCTACGGCTTGACGACTACCCGGACTCGGCCAGTGGTGATACGGGCAACCATCGGCGGGTGGACACGGGGTGTCGAAACCCTCACATCACGGTCACGTGCTTCGGGCGGTCGATCCGGCGAGCCGAGTTGCAGACGCCCCACGGGGCGTCGCTTCCGATGGCGGCGGATACCGCCGTCAGCCGGTGCGTCGCGCGAGGGCGTGCAACCGCGCCGCCACGTCACGCAGCGGAGTCACCCCGGTCGCCAGCTCCTCCAGCTCCGCCACGGCCCGGGTGGCGGACGGGCTGCCGTCGCGGGTGGCACCGGGCACCCAGCCCTCCAGCACGCCGTCGCCCTGCAGGACCTCCACCCGCAAGCCGCCGTTCTCCAGGAGCGCCTGCAACGCGTCAGCGCCCAGCCGGCGGCGCAGCGCGTCGTCCGGGCCGAAGCGCCCGTCCGGGTCGGTGAGCAGGGTCCGTGCGTCGGCGAGCCGACCGGCCAGGGTGCGCGACAGCACCGCCGCGTACCTGCCGGCCGTCAGTACCGAGACCGCGGCACCGACCCCGGCGGCGGCGGTGAGCGCGGCGACGGCACGGGCCGGGTCGTCGACGATCTCGAGCAGGCTGTGGCCCAGCACGAGGTCGGCCGAGCCGGCCGGGACGACGTCGCCGAGCGCGTCCGCATCGCCCTGGACCGCACGGACGAGGTCGTGCACCCCGGCGTCGCGCGCCCGGCGCTGCAGGGCGGCCAGCGCGTTCGGGCTGGAGTCGACGACCGTGACCGCGCAGCCGAGCCCGGCGAGGGGCACCGCCCACGCGCCGCTCCCGCCGCCGACGTCGAGCACCTGCGGGGCGACCCCGGGCCGGGCCTGGCGGAGCCGGGCGACCTCGGCGGCCACGACACGCCGGGCGGCGCCGCCGCTCACCGTGCCGCTTCGTTCTCCCGCCGACGTGGTCACAGCCGCAGCGTAGTGGGCGGACCGGTTGAGTAGGTTTGGCCCGTGCTGGTCGTCGCGTCGCTGAGTCTCAAGGGAGGCGTGGGCAAGACCACCGTCGCTCTCGGCCTTGCCGGAGCCGCCCAGGCGCACGGCGTGCGCACCCTGGTCGTCGACCTCGACCCGCAGGCCAACGCCACGGTCGCGCTGGACGCCGGGCCCACCACCGCCACCGTCGCGGACGTCCTCGACGACCCGACCACGGCCGTGGTGCACCGCGCGATCGCGCCCAGCGGCTGGGGCGAGGGGGTGGACGTGCTGGTCGGTGCCGAGCAGACCGAGCGGCACAACCGCCCGGATCCGGGCGCCGCGCAGCTGGGCCGCCTCGCCCGCGCCCTGGACCGGCTCCGGAACGGGGCCGACGGGCCGGAGGAGCCCTACCGGCTCGTGATCGTCGACTGCCCGCCGTCGCTGGGCCAGCTCACCCGCAGCGCGCTGAGCGCCGCCCAGCGGGCCGTGCTGGTCACCGACCCCACGATGTTCGCCGTGTCCGGGGTCCAGCGAGCCTTCGACGCGGTCCAGAGCGAGCGGGAGCGCGGCAACCCGGACCTGCAGCCCCTCGGTGTGGTGGTCAACCGCGTGCGCCCGCGCAACAGCGAGCACGAGTTCCGGATCTCCGAGCTCCGAGAGCTGTTCGGGCCACTGGTGTTCAGCAACGTGCTGCCCGACCGGTCGGCGATCCAGCAGGCCCAGGGGGCGTGCCTGCCGATCCAGCGGTGGGACACGCCGGGCGCGCGGGAGATCTCGGCCGTGTTCACCACGCTGCTCGGCCGGGTGTTGCGCACCTCCCGGAGCCGGCGGGACCGGCACGACGACACGGCCGCCTCGAACGAGAGCGACCTCGGTGGCGACCGCGCCGACGACGACGCGGCCGCCGATCACCAGGCCCTGCGCGAGGCCGCACGCTAGGCGCCCCGCCGGTGATCCGAAGCCGGCTGTGGACGAGTGCTACTGGCCGCGTCCGGTCTTCTCCTGCAGCGCATCGATCGCCTTCGACGCGTCGGCCTTCGACAGGTCGTCCGCCGGGGCCTCTTCACCGGCCTGCTGGGCCAGCGTGTGCAGGTACGACTTCTGCGGACCGGTCATCGGCTCGTCGCCGGTGGTCCAGTCGTCGGGGTCCTTCGCTGCGTTCTCAGTGACATCCTGGGGATCTGCCATGACTCGAACATATCTTCGAACACCGGGGTCGCGCACGTCGGGGCCGACTGGTCGGCGGCCCGGTCAGCGCAGCGGCACGAGCTCCCGCACGATGCCGACGAACTGCTCGGCCTGCCGCAGCAGATCATCGGCGTCCCGACGGCTCACCAAGCGCGCGATTCCCGCCTCCGCCGCCGCCCGGATGTCGGAGCAGGAGGCGAAGAACGCCGCCCACTCCCCCAGCTCCGGCGCGACCTCGGCCAGCAGGTGCCACACGTCGCGCGGAGCACCGCGGCGCGGCTTGGGCCGGGCCCGGACCGCGAGGACGGCGGCGGCCGCCCGCAGGGCTGCGAGATAGGCCGCCGGGTAGCGCAGCAGCGGGTCCGCCTCCCCGTGCGCCTCGGCCAGGCCGTCGGCCGCCTGCCGGAGCAGCCCGAAGGCCGCCCGTGACGTGGGCGCCGGCATCGGGGGCGGCGCCGCCGCCCGCTCCGTGGTCACCGTCATCGCCGTCTCCCCCGTTCCGTTCTCACTCGGCCACCCGGACCAGGTCCCACACCCCCGGGCCGGCCCGCATCCGCAGCACGAACTCGTGCGCGGGGGCGTAGGGCTCGTCCGCCGACCGCGCCACGACCCGCCAGCACCGCATCCGGTCGCCTCCCACCGGCATCGGCGACGGGAACGGCCACGGCGACTCCTCGATCCACCGGTCGCGCACGTCCGTGATGAGGAACCGCGAGCCCCTCCGCATCGGACGGCGCTGGAACTCCACCGGTTCGCCGTCCTGGTAGCGGACGTGCACGGGCGCCGGCGACCGCCCGCCGAACATGCGGTTGAAGGGGCTCACCTCGGTACTCTCCTTCCGACCGGCCGGAGCCGGCCGCCCGGTGGAGGAGTGCTTCCCCCACTCCGCCACCGGACGCCGCGATCGAACACATGTTCGATCGGGTTCCAGTAGAACGCGCGCCGCCGCGGGCGTCAAGTCCGGCCGGAGCCGGTCGGGCCGCAGCGTGATCGGCCGCAGCGTGGTGTGATGGCCCGGTGCTGCGTTCCCGTGCCGCCGTCCCACGGCTGAGGGCAGACCGGTGACGGCCGCTCCGACCCGACCCCGGCTCGTCGAGCTGGATGCGCGCGACCTGGCGGACCGCCTGGCCGAGGCCCTGCACGTCTACGTCGCCGCGATGGGCTACCCACCCGGCACCGCCCGCCAGCGCCGCTCCCTCTGGCTCGACCACGTCCGCCGCCCGGGCTGGCGCGCCGTGGGCTGGCTCGACCCCGCCGGCACGCTGCTCGGCATCGCGTACGGCTACACCGGTGGTCCGGGCCAGTGGTGGTACGAGGAGGTCCGCCGCGGCCTGCGCGGCGAGCTGACCGCGATGACCGACGACTACTTCGAGCTGACCGAGCTCCACGTCCGCCCGGACGCGCAGGGCGGCGGACTCGGTGAGGGGCTGCTGCGGGCCCTGCTGGCGGGTACGGATCGCCGGCACGTGCTCCTGTCGACCCCCGAGCACGGCCCGCGCCCGGCCGGGCGGGCGTGGCGCCTCTACCGCCGCCTGGGCTTCCGGGACGTGCTGCGCGACCACCTGTTCACCGGCGACGCCCGCCCCTTCGCCGTGCTCGGCCGAGAGCTCCCGCTCCCCCCGTCCGACCCCCGTCACGCTCCGCAGGACGTCGTCGGCCGGCCGTAGCCGGGGCGCACCCAGGCATCACACAGCTCTGATGACCCGCACACCCTCTACAGCGGGTGCGACGGTCCGCCATGGGGTGCGACGCTGCGGACGGCGCGCGACGCACGGCCGCTTTGCGATGGCCAGAGTCCGCGTCATCACACTCCGACCACGGCCACAGGGTGTATCGGCGGGTGCCGGGGTTCGCAGCATGGTGGCTTTGCTGCGGTCGGAGTGCAGTAAAGCCACCATGCTGCAATCGCCGCCCGCCCGCCTGCCGGTCGAGTCGGCCGCGCCCGCCCGCCTGCCGGTCGAGTCGGCCGCGCCCGCCCGCCCGCCTGCCTGCCGGTCGAGTCGGCCGCGAGCGGCAGCACGCCGCCGTCGGTGGAGGTGGGAGCAATACCTGTCAGACCAGGAACCGGTACGCCCTGGTCTCCGGCGCCACCAACCGGATTGTGAGTGGGCCGACCTTCATTCGCCCCCACAGCCGCTCGAAGCCCTCCCGATCGTCGCGTCTGCCACACAGCTTCCGCGGCCCGCACACCCTCCACAGCAGGTGCGACAGCCCGCCACGAGATACGACAGCGCGGCCAGGCTGCACCGGGGCCCGTGCGGCGCCCGGCATCCCGGTTGGCACGATGACGCCCGTGCCGTTCCCTCCCGCCACCTCCCGGCCGACGCTCCGCCGCGCGCTGACCCTGGCGCTCGCCCTGCTGATCGCCTTCACGGCGCTGAGCGGCTGCGCACGCGTCCGGGCCGCGCTCGCCGTGCAGCCCGACGACACGGTCAACGGCGAGATCGTGGTGGCGACGCCCGAGACCGGTCCGGACGACCCGGGGCCCGTGATCAGCGTGCCCGAGGAGATCGCCGACGACGTCGACGTCTCCGCCTACCGCCAGGAGGGCTACACCGGCTCCCTGCTGCGCTTCTCCGGCCTGACGTTCGACCAGCTCGGCCGGCTCTCGGCCGCGGCGGGTCCGGCCGGGGAGAAGGTGCAGTTCTCGCTGCGCCGGGCCGGCAACCGGCTGCTCGTCAACGGCAAGGCCGACCTGACCACGGTGCCGGTCGACAAGGCCGACTTCCAGCTGAAGATCACCACGTCCGGCGAGGTGCTGGAGACCAACGGCGACGCCGAGGCGGGCACGGCGAGCTGGACGTTCGACGCGGGTAAGGTCGGCGACGTCAGCGCCGTCATCGCGGTCGCCGACCCGAACGCCCCGTCCGCCGTGAGCTGGACACTGCTCGCGACGACGCTCGTCGCGCTCGCCTGCGCCGCGGTGGTGCTGCTCGCCCGCCGCACCCGCAACCCGCCGGTCCGCCCGCGGTCCTGACCCGGGTCAGGCCGGGATCGTCGCCTGCGCCCCGAGCCCGAGGCGCGACACCAGCTCCGCCGTCGCCGTCGAACGGTTCAGCGTGTAGAAGTGCAGCCCCTGCACACCCTCGGCGAGCAGGTCGGCGCACAGCTCCGCCGTGACGTCCAGCCCGGCCGCCCGGAACGCCACCGGGTCGTCGGCGAAGCGCTCCAGGCGCTCGAGCACCGCGGGCGGCACCGGAGCGCCGGAGAGCTCCGGCCCGCGACGCAGGGTCCGCACGCTGAGCACCGGCATGATGCCCGGCAGGAGCGGGACGTCGCAGCCCTTGGCCGCCAGCCGGTCGCGCAGTCGCAGGAAGCCCTCGGGCTCCAGGAACAGCTGGGTGATCGCGAAGTCGGCGCCCGCCCGGATCTTGGCGAGCAGCCGGGCCGTGTCGGCCTCGGTGTCGGCCGAGCGCGGGTGCCCGTAGGGGAACGCCGCGACGCCGACGCAGAAGTCGCCGAGCCTGCGCACCAGCCGGACCAGCTCGTCGGCGTACGTCAGACCCTCGGGGTGGGCGACCCAGTCGCCCAGCGGACCGCCGGGAGGGTCGCCGCGCACCGCGAGGATGTTGCCGATCCCGGCCGCCGCGTAGGCGCCGATCACGTGCCGCAGCTCGGCGACCGAGTGCGACACGGCCGTGAGGTGCGCCATCGGCACCAGCGTCGTCTCCGTGGCGATCCGGCCGGTGGTGCGGATCGTGCGGTCGCGGCTCGATCCGCCGGCGCCGTAGGTGACCGAGACGAACGCCGGGTCCAGCGGCTCCAGCCGCCGGATGGCCCGCCAGAGCTCGGCCTCGCCCGCCTCGTCCTTCGGCGGGAAGAACTCGACCGAGAACACCGGCCTGTCGTGGCGGAGCCGATCGGTCACCTTCATTCGACACAGGATAGTGACGCCGTCCGCGTCGGCGCGCCGTGGTCGTGGGGCGCCGATACGCTCCGCACCGTGTCCTCCCGACCCGCAGGCGCGCTCCCCCGTCCCGGCCGAGAGCTGCGCCCGTGAGCCCCACCACCGCGCGACCGGCCCAGGCCGGTCTGTACGCCGCCGACCTGGACCTGCCCGTCCGGCTGGAGGAGGCCCTCGCGCTCTTCCTCGACCGGCGGCGCGCAGCCGCAACGGCCATCGACCCCGCCTTCGGCGCCGCAGCGGGTGACCTCTGCGATTTCGTGCTGGGCGGCGGCAAACGCATCCGGCCGACCTTCGCCTGGTGGGGATGGCGCGGGGCGGGTGGCGACCCGGAGGGCCTCGAGGTCGACGCGGTGCTGCGCGCCGTCGCCGCACTGGAGCTGATCCAGGCGTGCGCGCTCGTGCACGACGACCTGATGGACGCCTCCGCGACCCGCCGCGGCCGCCCGACGGTGCATGTCGCCTTCGCCCGCCGGCACGCCGCCGCCTCGTGGCGCGGCCGGCCGGCCCGGTTCGGTGCGGCGGCGGCCATCCTGCTCGGTGACCTCGCCCTGGTGTGGGCCGACGACATGCTGCGCGGTGCCGGTCTCGACGCGGACGCGGCGGCCCGTGCGGCGACCCCGTGGGAGGCGATGCGCACGGAGGTGCTCGGCGGGCAGTACCTCGACGTGTTCGTCCAGTCCACCGGCGACTCCTCGGCCCGCGCGGCCCTGCAGATCGACCGCTACAAGACCGCCGCCTACACCGTCGAGCGGCCGCTGCACCTCGGCGCGGCGATCGCCGGGGCGGGCCCGGACCTCGTGGCGTGCTACCGCCGCTTCGGCGCGGACATCGGGGTGGCCTTCCAGCTCCGCGACGACCTGCTCGGCGTGTTCGGCGACCCGGCGGTGACCGGCAAGCCCGCGGGCGACGACCTGCGCGAGGGCAAGCGGACGCTGCTGCTCGCCCTCGCGATCGAGCGGGCCGAGCAGCGCGGGTCGACGGCCGCCGTGGCCGAGATCGAGGAGGCTGTGGGCGACCCCGAGCTGGACGACACCCGGCTCGACCGCGTCCGCGACCTGCTCGACGACCTCGGCGCCGTCCAGGCCGTGGAGCAGCGCATCGCCGCACTGACCGGCTCGGCGCTCGACGCCCTCGGCGCCGGGAGCGTGGCCGAGCCCGCCGCGTCGCGGCTCGCCGACCTGGCCGTGGCGGCCACCCGGAGGCACCGGTGAGAAGCGTTCCGGGGCCCACCGACCACGTCGTCGTCGTCGGCGCGGGCTTCTCCGGGCTGTCCACCGCGCTGCACCTGCTCGGCGCCGGCCGTCGCGTCACGATCGTCGAGCGGGCCGACCACCCGGGCGGCCGCGCCGGCGCGCTGGACCTGGAGACCTCCTCGGGCACGTACCGGGTCGACCCCGGGCCGACAGTGCTGACGATGCCGTCGCTGCTCGAGGAGGCGTTGGGCGCCGTCGGGGAGAAGCTCGAGGAGCGGCTCGACCTCGTCGAACTCGATCCCGGCTACCGCGCGTGCTTCGCCGACGGGTCGACGATCGACGTCCACACCGACGCCGACGCCATGGAGGCGGAGATCCGGCGGGTCTGCGGACCGGACTCCGCAGCGGGCTACGGCCGGCTGCGCACCTGGCTGACGCAGCTCTACCGGGCCGAGATCGACCGCTTCATCGGCGCGAACTTCGACTCCCCGCTCGGCCTCGTCGGCCCCGACCTCGCCCGGCTGGCGGCGCTCGGCGGCTTCGGCCGGCTCGCGCCGCGGATCGCCCGGTACCTGCCCGACGAGCGGCTGCAGCGGATCTTCTCCTTCCAGTCCCTCTACGCCGGCGTGCCGCCGCAGCAGGCACTGGGCGCGTACGGCGTGATCGCCTACATGGACACGATCGCCGGTGTGTACTTCCCCAAGGGCGGGATGCGGCAGGTCGGCCGGGCGCTGGCCGGCGCCGCCGCCGACGCCGGCGCGGAGATCGTCTACGGGCGTGCGGTGACCGGACTCGAACAGTCGGGCGGCCGGGTCACCGCGATCCGCCACCGGGCCGCCGAGGGCGGGCCGACCGAGCGTCTGGCCTGCGACGCGGTGGTGCTCACGCCGGACCTGCCGGTGGTGCACCGGCTGCTCGGCCGGGCACCGCGCCGGCCCGTGCCGCTGCGCTGGTCGCCCAGCGCGGTCGTCCTGCACGCGGGCGTCACGCGGACCCGGCCCGAGCTGGCCCACCACACGATCTCCTTCGGCGCGGCCTGGGAGTCGACGTTCCGGGAGATCATCGACGAGGGCCGGGTGATGAGCGATCCGTCACTGCTGGTCACGCGGCCGACCGCGACCGACCCGGGGCTCGCCCCCGCCGACCGCGACCTGCTGTTCGTCCTCGCGCCCTGCCCCAACACCCAGGGCCCGAACACGGCCGCGGGCCCGATCGACTGGCCGCGCGTCGGACCCGCCTACCGCGACGAGATGCTGCGCGTGCTCGAGTCCCGCGGCATCGGACTCGACGGGGTCTCGGGGGAGATCGAGGTGTCGCACCTGGTCACACCGGCCGACTGGGCGGCCGACGGGATGGGCGCGGGCACGCCGTTCGCCCTGGCCCACACGTTCGCCCAGACCGGGCCGTTCCGGCCGCGCAACCTGGTCAGGGGGCTCGACAACGTCGTGCTCGCCGGCTGCGGCACCACTCCGGGGGTCGGGATCCCGCCGGTGTTGATCTCGGGGCGGCTCGCTGCGGAGCGGGTCACCGGCGGCAGCCGGAGGACAAGGGGCCGTACATCACGCTGACGGCCCTCGTGCGAGCATTGGCCACGACATGACCGCACAGCCGTCCTCCCCGGTCGACGAACCGGCGACGCCCGAGCGGGTGGCCGCGCCGCCCTCCCGGGTGCTCACCGCTGCGTCGCTCACGGACGGCCCGGTGGAGCCTGCACGCCGGCGCAGCCGGTTCGGCGCGCCCCCGCGCGGCCCGCTCCTGACCGGGCTCGCCGCCTCGCTGCTGATGATGGTCGGCGGTTTCGGCGGGGGCGGCATCCTCATCCGCGACCCGATCCTCACCAACTCGCCGCTGGGCTTCTGGCGCTACGGCCACGGCCACGAGCTCGCCACCGCGCTGATCTACCTGGGCGTGGTGCTGATGGCCTGGGCCTGGATCCGGCTCGGCCGCGAGGTGCTCGCCGAGCGCGTCGGCGGGCGGGCGGTGCTCACCACGGCCGGTGTATGGCTGATCCCCATGCTGGTCACGCCGCCGTTGTTCACCCGCGACGTGTTCAGCTACCTGGCGCAGGGCGCACTGCCGCTCGCGGGGTTCGACCCGTACGCGGTGGGCCCCGAGGCCATGCCCGGTGTCTTCACCGCGAACGTCCACTACTTCTGGCAGGACACGCCGGCCCCGTACGGGCCGCTGTTCATCCTGCTGGCGAAGACCGTGGCGTGGACGGTGGGCACGAACATCATCGCCGGCGTCCTGCTCATGCGCCTGACGCTGGCGCTGGGCCTGCTGCTGCTCGTGTGGGCGCTGCCGGAGCTGACCCGCCGCCTCGGCGGCCGCGTGCCGGTGGCGCTGTGGGTCGTCGTCGCCAACCCGATGATGGTCATCCACATGGTCGGGGGCGGGCACAACGACCTGCTCGTGATGGGCCTGCTGGCCACCGGTTCGCTGTTCGCCCTGCGCGGCCGGCACGTCGTCGGCATCACGCTGGTGACGGCCGCGATGGCGGTGAAGGCCAGTGCAGGCGTCGCCCTGCCGTTCCTGGTGCTGGTCTGGGCCGCACACATGAGCGGGTCGCAGAGGGTCCGGATCACCAAGGCCACGGCGGCCGGCATCGGTGTCTTCGCCACGGTGTTCACCCTGATCACTCTCGCCGCCCGGGTGGACCTGGGCTGGCTCCCCGCCCTGAGCGCCCCGTCGCTGATCGTGAACTGGATGTCGCTGCCCACGGGCGTCGGCGAGTTCGTGCACTGGCTCCTCGAGATCCCCTTCGACCTGCCCAAGCAGCCGTTCATCAACGTCGCCCGGATCATCGGTGGCACCGCGCTGCTGGTGATCGCCGTCCGGCAGTGGTGGGCCGCACGCGACGGCGGGCCGGACGCGATCCGGCGGGCCGGCATCGTGCTGCTGGCGGTCGCGGTGCTGTCGCCCGCCACGCTGCCCTGGTACGTCAGCTGGGGCATGGCGCTGGTCGCGGGGGCCCCGTGGTCACGGCGGGCGCTGACGTGGCTCGTCTTCTTCTCGCTGATGCTGGTGATCGTCTACTACCCGAACGGCGAAGACGCCCTCTACAACTGGCCCTACCTCGCCGCATGCGCGGCACTGTCCGCGCTGGGCGCCGTGTCGCTGCACCGGATCGACCCGCTGCACCTGCGGCTACGCAGCTACGACAGACCGGAAACCGCTCCCGACGAGTTCGCACATGCCGGGCAGCGGAGCGGCTGAGCTCGACGCCGCCGGGGTCACCGACCCGGCGCTGCGGGAGGCCTACGCCACCTGCCGGGCCCTCAACGCGGCGCACGGGCGCACCTACTTCCTCGCCACCCGGCTGCTGCCTGCCGCTCGGCGGCCGGCGGTGCACGCGCTCTACGGCTTCGCCCGCTACGCGGACGAGATCGTCGACGACCTCGACGACGACCGGCCGATCGAGGAGAAGGCCGCGGAGCTCGACGGGCTCACGGCGGACCTCGAGGCCGCCCTCGACGGCGCTCCGACGACCGTCCCCGTGCTGGCCGCCCTGGCGGACACGGCCCGGCGCTACGCCATTGACCGCCGGCACTTCACGGACTTCATGGTGTCGATGCGCATGGACACCACGGTCACCGAGTACGCGACGTTCGACGACCTCGGGGTCTACGTGCACGGCTCCGCAGCGGTGATCGGCCTGCAGATGCTGCCGATCCTCGGCACGCGGGTGCCACGCGCCGAGGCCGAGCCCCCGGCAGCCGCGCTCGGGGTGGCCTTCCAGCTCACGAACTTCCTGCGCGACATCGGGGAGGACCTCGACCGCGGCCGCGTCTACCTGCCCACCGGCGAGCTGGCGGCGTTCGGCGTCGACCGGGAGCTGCTGACCTGGTGCCGGCGGAACCGCCGGTCGGATCCGCGGGTGCGCAGCGCGCTGGCCCACCTCGTCGCCCACACCCGCGGCATCTACCGGGAGGCGCAACCGGGCATCGCCATGCTGGAGCCGGTGTCGCGGGCCTGCGTCGGCTGCGCGTTCACGCTCTACGAAGGCATCCTCGACGAGATCGAGAAGGTCGACTTCGACGTGCTGCACCGGCGCGTCGCCGTCCCGAACCGGCGACGCGCGGCCGTCGCGCTGCCCGGGCTCGCCCGGGCCCTGACGGCGCGGGCGCTCACCCGCTGAGCGTTGGTCGGAGGCCGCCCAGACGGCCGTTGAGACGGCCGCTCAGAAGGCCATCACCTGGGCACGCCGCTTGACCTCGCGGTGCCGCCCGGCGCGCAGCGACGTGATCGGGCAGCCGGGCATGGCGGGGTCGTCGGCGAAGAGCCAGCGCAGGATGTCCGGGTCGTCGTAACCGCCGTCGCGCAGCAGCACGATCGTGCCCGACAGTCCCTTGAGAGGGGCGCCGTCGTCGTCGAAGAAGTCGGACGGCACCCAGATCGCGCCGTCGCGCCGCACCGAGAGCAGCTGGCCGTCGCGGACCATCTGGTGCACCCGTGACACCGGGACCGCCAGCATCTGCGCGACTTCGGAAATGGGCAGCACCGCGACGTCGTCGGACAGCACGGCCGGGTCGCTCGCGAGCTCGTTCACGGCCGACACCCTGCCACAGCACCGGGTGCGCCGGGAGCATCCGGACGGGCGGTACCGTCGCCGCATGGAGGAGGGGCCGGGGGTGGACGTCGCCGCCGTGGCCGGACGTCCCGGAGGGATGCTGCTCGACGGCCGCTACCAACTGGGCCCGGCGCTGGCCCGCGGCGGCATGTCGACGGTGTACCGAGCCACGGACACCTGGCTGGACCGCCCCGTCGCGGTGAAGGTGATGGAACCGCGCCTGGCCGCGGATCCGGCGTTCCGCGCCCGCTTCGAGCGCGAGGCCCGCTCCGCGGCCCGGATCGACCATCCGGCAGTCGTGGACGTGTACGACCAGGGCACGGGCCTGCTCGGCGCCGGCGAGCCCGTCGTGTTCCTGGTCATGGAGCTCGTCGAGGGCGGCACGCTGCGCGACGTCCTGCGGTCGCGGAGCGCGTTGCCCGTCCCGGCGGCGGTGGCCGTCCTCGTGCCGGTGCTCGACGGGCTCGCGCAGGCGCACGGGCGCGGGCTCGTGCACCGCGACGTGAAGCCCGAGAACGTGCTGATCAGTCGTGCGGGCGAGGTCAAGGTGGCCGACTTCGGGCTGGTCACCGCCGCGGCGCAGGCCGGGGCGAGCCACGCGGGCATGATCCTCGGGACGGTCGCCTACCTGTCGCCCGAGCAGGTCACCACCGGTGTGGCGGACGCCCGCAGCGACGTCTACGCCGCCGGTGTGCTGGCCTACGAGCTCCTGACAGGTGCGCCGCCCTTCACCGGCGACACCCCGATCTCGGTCGCCTACCGGCACGTCCACGACGACGTGCCGCCGCCGTCGGCCGCAGCCGCGGACGTGCCGCCCGAGCTCGACGACCTGATCGTGCGGGCCACCCGCCGCGACCCGGCCGCCCGACCCGCCGACGCCGCCGCGTTCCTCGCCGCCCTGTGCCGGGTCGCCGAGCGCGCCCGGATCCCGCGGACGCCACCGCCCGTGCCACCGGCCGCTCCCGAGCCGGAGGCGCTGCCCGGCCCCACCGCCGCGACACCGCAGCGGCTCCCGGCCGTTCCCGGCCTGCGGGGCACCCGCGCGCTGCCTCGGGAGGAACCGCCGTGGGCGGCGCCCGTGCCCGGGTACCCGCCCGTGCCCGGGTATCCGCCCGTGCCGCAGCCGTCGGAACACGTCCGGCTCCGGCGACGCAGCCGCCGGGTGTTCGGCACGTGGATCTCGGTCGTGGCGGTGCTCGGCCTGCTCGTCGGCGCGGCCGGCTGGTGGTTGGGCAACGGGCGCTGGACCGAGATGCCGACCGTCACGGGCGTCGAGCAGGCGACCGCCGAGCGGCTGCTGCTCGCCGCGGACCTGGTCGCGACCGTCACGGTCACCCGCGACGACGTCGTGGCGGCGGGCCTGGTGTCCGCGGTCGACCCCGCTCCGGGGGCACGGCTGCTTCGCGGCAGCGCGGTGCGACTGACCGTGTCGAGCGGCCGGCCCCAGGTGCCCGCGGTCGCCGCGGGCACCCCGGTCGCGGCCGCGGAGCAGGCGGTCCGCGACGCCGGGTTCACGCCCAGCCGGTCGGCCGCCGCGCGGGAGTACAGCGCGACGGTCCCTGCCGGCACCGTGACACGGACGGATCCGCCCGCGGGCACCGCCCTGCCCGGCGGCAGCTCCGTGACGCTCGTGGTCAGCAGGGGCGCCGAGCCACCCCGTCAGGTCCGGGTGCCGCTCCTCGTCGGACGGTCGGCCGCGGAGGCGACCGCCGCGCTGGCCGCGGTGGGGCTGGAGGCCGAGGTCGAGAACGCCTTCCCGTTCGGCGCGCGCAGCCCCGACGACGCCCAGGTCGTCAACCAGAGCCACGGCCCCGGCAGCATGGTGGATCGCGGAACGACGATCACCCTGCGCGCCTTCTGACCCGCCCGGCCCCTGTCAGCCCCGCAGCATCTCCGCGACGAGGAACGCGAGCTCGAGCGACTGCTGGGTGTTGAGCCGCGGGTCGCATGCCGTCTCGTAGCGGCCGGCGAGGTCCTGGTCCGAGATGTCCTGCGCGCCGCCGAGGCACTCGGTGACGTCTTCCCCGGTGACCTCGACGTGGATGCCGCCCGGGTGGCTGCCGAGCGCGGCGTGCACCTCGAAGAAGCCCTGCACCTCGTCCACGATCCGGTCGAAGTGCCGGGTCTTGTACCCGGTGGTCGACTCGTGGGTGTTGCCGTGCATCGGGTCGCACTGCCAGATGACCTTGTGCCCGGACGCCTCGACCTTCTCGACGATCGCGGGCAGCACGTCGCGCACCTTGCCGTTGCCCATGCGGCTGATCAGCGTCAACCGACCCGGTTCGTTGCGCGGGTCGAGGCGCTCGACGTACTCGACGGCCAGTTCCGGCGTCGTCGAGGGGCCGATCTTGAGCCCGATGGGGTTGGCGAGCAGCTCGGCGAACGCGATGTGCGCACCGTCGAGCTGGCGCGTGCGCTCGCCGATCCACACGAAGTGCGCCGACAGGTCGTAGAGCCGCGGCGCGTCGCGGGTGTCGAGGCGGAGCATGGCGCGCTCGTAGTCGAGCAGCAGCGCCTCGTGGCTGGCGAAGAACTCGACGCTGTGCAGGTTGTGGTCCTCCACCCCGCAGGCGTCCATGAACCGCACCGCGCGGTCGATCTCCGCGGCGACGGCCTCGTACCGCTCGCCCGCGGCCGAGGTGCGGACGAAGTCCTTGTTCCAGTCGTGCACCAGCGACAGGTCGGCCATGTCCGTGCCGGTCAGCGCGCGAACCAGGTTCATCGCCGCCCCGGCGTTCGCGTACGCACGGACCATCCGCGTGGGGTCGGGGACCCGGGCGGCGGGATGGGCGACCAGCGAGTTCACGATGTCGCCGCGGTAGGACGGCAGGCCCAGCGCGTCGATCGCGGCGCTGCGCGGCTTGGCGTACTGACCGGCGATCCGGCCGACCTTGACGACCGGCATGCTCGCGCCGTAGGTCAGGACGACGGCCATCTGCAGCAGGGTGCGGATCGTCGCCCGGATGTGCGGCTCGGTGTTGTCGACGAACGTCTCGGCGCAGTCGCCGCCCTGAAGCAGAAAGGCACGACCCTCGGCGACGGCGGCCAGGCGCTTGTGGAGGCGGTCGACCTCCGGCGGCAGCGTCACCGGTGGCACGCTCTCCAGCACGGTGCGCACGTGCGCCACCGCCGCGGGATCCGGCCACTCGGGCTGCTGGGCGGCCGGGCGGGAGAGAGCCTCGTCCAGTTTGGCGCGCAACTCGACGGGAAGCGGAGGGAGCTCAGGCAGCACTTCCACCGGGGCGTCGATGGTCCAGTTCACGGTGTCCAAGGGTAGGCGCAACCTGATCGGCGGCGCCCCTGGGTGCACAACGCGGCAATCAGGAGGAAGCACGCACGAGATTCACCCTATCGACGGAGTGGATCACTCGAACGCGTCGATTCCACTGAGGACCTTTACGGATACACCGCGCCCATGGCAACCCTCCTGTGGATCCTCGCCGTCATCCTCGTGGTGGCCGGCATCTTCGCGATCATCCGCCGCCAGCTGCTCTGGGGCATCGTGCTGATCGTCGTCGGTCTTCTCGTCGGCCCCGGCGGGGTGAGCATCTTCAACGTCTGACCACGGGCGGCCGTCCGCCGACACGGCGGCCGGCTGCCCCTCCCTCATCCACCTGCCCCACTCACCGGGCGGCGACCGCCGCCTCGATGGCATCCCACCGCTGCCGGTTCAGCCGGGCGTCGGCCAGAGCGTCGTGCGCGTCCGACGTCGGCGCCGGCAGCGGGGGGCGGCCTGCGTCCTCCCACCGCTGACGCAGCTCGCGGGTGAACCGCGGCAGTGCGCGCGGCAGCGCGGGCATCGCGCCCCACAGCTGACACAGGGCCACGTGGTCGTAGGCCGCGATCCAGGCCCACAGCTCGACCTCGCCGGGCGCGGAAGTCAGGAACTCCAGCAGATCCGTCCGCAAGCGCTGCCGTGACCGCCAGGCGCGGTCGGCAGGCGACGGAAGCTTCGGCAGCACGTTCGCCCGCACCCACGGGCCCGCGCGTGAGGGGTCGAACTCGGTCGACACCGCGTAGAACTCGCGGCCGTCCTCGCCGACCACCCCGATCGACACCAGGTCGATGGTCGTGCCGTCCTCGATGAACTCGCAGTCGTAGAAGAAGCGCATCCCTATCCCGTTGTTGCAGGCCGACGGCCATCATCGACCACCCCGGCCGGCACCGCGTCTCCAGGCGCCACGAGCGACCGTATAGGTCCACCGTGACGGCCGCCGACGAGTGTCCGAGCCGTCCACATGGATCATGACGGGCGGCGCGCTCCGGCTACTCCCGCGACGCCGGTGCACCTTCGCGTCGCCGGGTCGTCCGCCGACGGGACGAACAAGTGCCTGCCGACGCCCCACAGGCACGCTCGGCCTCGGATCAGACTGCGGACTCCGGCGATACCCGATCCGACGACAACCGGGCCGAGGAACGTCGGCTGGCTCGGCGTCCCAAGGGAGTTCCAAGAACTGCGACTTACGTTGTACACGCCGAGGTCCGTGAGGGGAGACCGAAGCAGCAGCGCCCGCCTCCAGTCGCGTGAGGCGGGCGCTGCCGCGTGCGCACCGCCGGAAGGTGTGCGAGGGGGCCGGACACCTTCCGGCGGCAGTTCGACTCTTGAGCACGGCGACGGGCCCCGCAACGACCCGGTAGCGATAACTGATGACGCGGCGCAGGCTCGGCCGCGACGACCGGCCGCCGCTGCGCGCCGACACCCTGCTCACGGCAACGGCCGCCGGAGACACCCGCCTGCTCTCCACCCGGGAGCGGATGGTGCTCGGACTCGTCGGCAGCGGCCTGATCGCCCTGCGCGACATCGCGTTCCTGGTCGACCGCGGGCTGTTCGCAGTCACCCTCGACGTGCGGTACCTCGTCGAGACCAGGCTCCTCGAGGTCGTTCCCCGCGCGGCTCCTGTGGCACCACGTGCCGCGGCACCGGCGGCGCCACGTCCGGTGCCTGGCGGTGTGTTGCCCGGGCCGCGGTTGCTGCTCCACCGGCGGCCCCTGCCCCACCCCGCCCGACCGGACCGCCGCCGACGTCGTCCTCGGCCTGTTCTCCCGCCGCAGGCGCTCAACCTCGCCGTGCGGCAGGCCCTGCCGCCGGTGCACGAGGTGCTCGTCGGCATGGGCGTCTGACCGGTCCGCTATCCCGCCTGCGAGTCGGGGAGCCGCGACGCCTCGCGCGCCGCTGCGCGCTCCTTCACCGACGCCGCGTAGACGTCGACGTAGGTCTGCCCCGACAGCTCCATCAGGGTGTACATGATCTCGTCCGTCATCGAGCGCTCGATGAAGCGGTCGCCGGCCATGCCCGCGTAGCGGGAGAAGTCGAGCGGCTCGCCGATGCGGATGTGCACGTGGTGCGGGCGCCACATCCGTGAGCCGATGGGGTTGAGCTTGTTCGTGCCGATCGCCGCGACCGGGATCACCGGCACACCGGCCTCCAGGGCCATCCGCGCCACACCGGTCTTGCCCTTGTAGAGCCGCCCGTCGGGCGACCGGGTGCCCTCGGGGTAGATGCCGAGCAGCTTGCCCTCGCGGAGCAGCCGGATGGCCGTGTCGAGCGCGGCCTGTGCCTCCGACCCGACCGCCCGGTCCACCGGAACCTGCCCCACGCCGGTGAAGAACACCTTCTTGATCCAGCCGATGAAGCCGGGCTGGATGAAGTACTCCCGCTTGGCCAGATAGGTGATCCGGCGGCGCACGAGCAGGGGGACGAGGAACGAGTCGGCGACAGCCAGATGGTTGCCTGCCAGGATCGCGCCTCCGCGCGCCGGGATGTGCTCGAGCCCCTCGATCGTCGGCCGGGCCAACAGGCGCATCAGCGGGCCGAGCAGCACATACTTCGACCACCAGTACAGCACCGGAACAGGGACTCCTCACATCGACCGGAACAGCCTAGATACGTTGTTCCCGCAGTCACAACGGGCCACTCGGATCGGTAACAGCCCACCGGCGTCTCCTGCGGCCGGGAACCACGTGTCAAGATGACGTACCGGGCGGGACGAGTGGCGGGGAGGCCGGGTGAACCGCGAACCCGACGAGCCCAGCGGGCCCGACCCCGCCGCGGACGAGTTCGAGGCGATCGTCGCGGGGTGGCGCCGGGAAGGCGCCGTGCCGGCCTGGCCGGGCGACGACCGGCCGTCCACCGAACCGCCGCGCACTCCGCCGTTCGCCGTCCCTCCCGTCGATGCCACCCCCGTCGCCCCGGTACACCGGCCGCACGAGCCCGAGTCGGAGCGGTTCGAGCACTTCGTCCCACCCGAGCCACCCCCGCTCCCCCGGATCGGGCCGCCGGCGGCGGTGGGGATCACCCTGCTCGTGCTCGGCCTCACGCTCGTCATCGCGCCGGGCGTCGTCGGCATCTCGAACGTCTACGGGCTGCCGCTCGGCCTGCTCGCGCTCGCCTCCGGGCTCGGCTGGCTGGTGCTGCGGCTGTGGCCGGCGCCGCCGGACGAGCGCGACGAGGACGACGACGGGGCACAGCTCTGACCGCGTAGGCCCGGCGACGGGCGAGGCCCCCTGCGCCTGGTCACAGCGCCAGCGCGTGCTCCCGGGCCAGCTCGGCCGCGCCCACGACCGCCGCGGCCTCGCCGAGCTGGGCGACGCGCACCCGGGCGAGCGGCCGGTTGCCGCGGCCGGTCAGACGCGCCGCGTAGTGCTCGCGGGCCTCGTCCAGGAACAGCGGTGCCGACTCCGACACCCCACCGCCGATCACGATCAGCTCGGGGTCGAAGACGTCGGCGACGAGCGCCAGGCCCTCCCCCAGCCACTGCGCCAGATCCGCCATCGCCGCGCAGGCGACGGGGTCGCCCTCGCGGGCCGCCGCGGCCACGCGCTGGCCAGTGAGCCGGCCGGGGTCCGCCGCGATGATCCGGCCGAGGACCGGCGAGTGCAGCCGGTCGCGAGCGAGCAGCTCCACGGCGGTGGTCGCCAGAGCGGTGCCGCTGCAGTAGCGCTCCCAGCAGCCGTCCTTCCCGCACGGGCACGGGCGGCCGTCGGGCACCACCCTGATGTGGCCCAGCTCGGGTGCGACCCCGAAGGCGCCCCGGTAGAGCTCGCCGTCGAGCAGGAGGGCTGCGCCGATCCCGGTGCCGAGAGCGATGAACACCACCGTCGCCGCGCCGGCGGCGGCGCCGAACCGCCGCTCCGCGAGCGCCGCGGCGTTCACGTCGTGCTCGACCACGACCGGCAGCCCGATCCGGTCCGCGATCCGGTCGGCGACCGGCGCGTCGCGCCACGCCAGGTGCGGGGCGAACCGGACGCCACGGCGGTCCGGCGTGACGAACCCGGCCAGCGCCAGCCCGACCGCGCCCACGGCGTGGCGCTGTGCCAGCTCCGAGACGACCGCGGCGACAGCGGCCTCGAGCGCCTCCTCACTGCGCGGTGTGGAGGCGCGGGCGGTGTCGATGATCGCGCCCTCGGCATCGACGACCCCGGCCCGCACGCGCGTGCCACCCACGTCCACCCCGACCGTCAGCACGACGACACCCCGTCGCCGGACGACATGCGCTCGACCGGGATCCGCTGCACGACCCGGTCCGGCTCCCGCGCGGGTCGTGGCGCGGCCTGCGCAGTGCCTCCGTTGCCCTCCTGGGCGAGGACGACGCGCAATGCGGCGAGCAGCCCTACGGCGTGTCGCGCCACCTGAGCCACGGCGTCGGGGTGATCGGCGCGCACGTCAGCGAGGGCCGCACAGACCGGGCACGCCGTGCAGCGGTGCTCCGTGTGCGGCTCGCGGCGATCGTCCCGCTCGGTCGACACCGACTCGTTCAGGCGGCCCACGAGGGGGTCCAAGCGGTCCAGTGCCAGCAATCCCAACGCGCGCAGCTCCTCCACCACGGCCTCCCGCGCGACCCCGCGCGTCGGCTCCCCCAGGTGCCCGGTACTCATCGCCGCCCCGCCACCGCCGCCCCGGTCACCGGAGCCACAGCGCCGGGTCCGGGCGGAACGCCACCCGGAGATCGTCGCCGTCCAGCCGGGCCCGGATCACCGTGCACCGCCGCAGCACCGCGGGAAGGGCCACCAGCCGCCGCAGGCCCGCCACCGTCACCGCCAGCTCGTCGCCGATCCGGGCCAGGTCGAGCGGCGCCGACGTCGCACCGGGCAGGTGCAGCGCGAGTTCGAACTCCGAGTCGAGCGAGCGGCCACTGCCGGATGTGCGCCGAACCGCCAGCAGCGGTGTCGCCGGCGGCTGCTCAACGGCCGGGTCGTCGTCGCCCCACAGCTGAGCCGCCAGCACGAGCAGCGCCTCGACGCCCGTCGGCTCGGCCGCGGTGTACTCGACCGTGCCCAGCGGCGTTCCGAGCCGTTCCAGGTCCGCGAGCACCGCCGCCTGCTCGCCCCCGCGCTCACGCAGCCAGCGGGCCGCCTCCCCCGGCGCGTCCGGGGGCGGCACCGGCACCATCCGGTTCGCGACGAGGCCGTCGACGTGCAGGCCGAGCAACGCCAGCGCCGTGAGCGTCCGGCGCGTCTCGGCGGCGACCACCCGCTCGGGGGTGAGCACGAGCCGGATTCCGGTCTGCGGCGACGCCAGCAGCGCGTGCAGGTCGGCGAGCTCGCCCGCCAGGCCGTCGAGCGCCTCCACCGTGCGGTCCCAGCGCCGTGCGTCGGACCGGTCGCGTGTCATCAGGCCACGCAGGGCCCGGCGGTGCGCGGGGAACAGCCGTTCGAGGTATCCGCCCACGGCCTCGGGCAGGGCCAGCAGCCGCAGGGTCTCGGCCGTCGGGCCGCAGTCGACCACGACGACGTCCCAGGGGCCGGCCTGCGCTGCGCGCTGCACCGCGGCCAGTGCGAGCAGCTCCTCGACACCGGGCAGGACCGTCAGCTCGTCCGCGACCAGCTCGTCGACGCCCGCCCCGGCCAGCACCGTGGCGAGGTGGTCGCGCAGCCGACCCCACGCACCCTCGAGGAGGGCCCGGGCGTCGACGTGTGCGGCGAACAGGCCACCGACCCCGTCGACCTCCGTCGGCTCGCCGCCGAGCTCGGCCTCCAGTGCGTCGCCCAGCGAGTGGGCCGGGTCCGTGGAGACGGTCAACGTCTTGCGGCCGGACCGCGCGAGATGGGCGGCCGTCGCCGCGGCGAGGGTGGTCTTCCCGACCCCACCCTTGCCCGTGAACAGCACCATCCGCATCGCACGAGGGTAAACGCCGCGCGGATTCCGTGGTGGTGCGGTCAGGCGGCGCCCTCCACGCGCCGCTTGAGGCCCTTGAGCGCGGTGTCGATGATCACCTTCTCGGCCTTCCGACGCAGCATCCCGATCATGGGGATGTTCAGGTCGACGGCGAGCGAGTAGGTGACGGTCGTCCGCCCGTCACTGCCGACGAGCACGTACGACCCGTTCTGCGCCTTCTGGATCTGCCCCTTGACCAACGACCAGCTGACCGACCGGCCGTCGGGGGCCCACGTGTAGTCGAGCGTGTAGGAGTCCTTGATGGGGCCGGCGTCCATCTGGAACCGGACGCGCTCGGGCCGGCCCGCCGTGTCGGTGTCGAGGATCTCGACGGTCTTGACCTGGTCGGCCCACTCCGGGTAGGCGGCGAAGTCGGCGATCACGGCCATCACGCGCTCCGGGTCGGCACCGATGGTGATCGAGGAGGTCGTGGCGTCGGCCATGGACGGGGAGGCTACCCATGTGCCGTGACTAGCAATGCAGCACGTAGGGGCGGCCGGTGCGCCGGAAGTACCCGACGTTGACGCATTCGGTGCGCCCGACCCGCACGCGGGCCGCCAGCGGCTGGTGGACGTGCCCGAAGAGCGCGGCTCGGGGTCGGTCGCGGTGCACGAGATCCAGCAGCGCCGCAGAGCTCGCCTCCGGGCGCCGGGCGACCACGTCGTAGCCCAGCTCGGGCACGGCGGGCGGGACGTGGCTGCACAGCAGGTCGACCGGGCCCAGCGCCGCGACGACCGCCGTGTACTCCTCCATCCGCAGGACGTGCGGGTGCCACGGGCCGCCGCGGCGCGGCGCGCGACCGGCCGGCAGCGGAGCACCCCCGACGAAGCCGACCTGCAGTCCGCCCACGTCGACGACCTGCCCGTCAGGCAGGCACAGGCCGGGGCGGGCGAACTCGGGCCAGAGTGCCGCCACGTCGACGTTGCCCGGGATCGCCCAGGTCGGTGCCGGCATCGCCGCGAACATGTCCGTGTACTGCTCGCGGACCGCCTCCTCGACCACGGCCGCGGCGTCGGGGAGCGACGCCCACCTGGCCGTGGCGTAGGCGGCCAGCTCGCCGGGAGCGCCCGTGGCCCGCAACCGACCGAAGCGCGCGCTGACCTCGGGCCCCAGCACGCGGCCGAGGATGCCGGCGGCCGGGTCGTGGTAGTCGACGAAGTCGACCAGGTCGCCCAGCACGAAGAGAGCATCGGCGCCGTCGCCCGCCCGGCGCAGCGCCTCGACGTTGCCGTGGACGTCCGAGACGACGTGCACCCGCATGATCGTCCATGCTAGGTCGGTCCCACCTGGTCATCCGATTCGGTCCGTGCCCGCGGCGGGGCGGCAGGCGGTAGGTTGCGCGCAAGAGGCCAGGGTCGGCGGAGGAGGTCGGGCGTGCGCGAGTTCAGCGTCCCCGCGAGCGTGCGCGTCGACGACGTCGACACCCTGTCGACCACGGTGTTCGCGCTGGCCGACGAGCAACCCGACGCCGTGGCGCTGCGCCGTCGCGTCGACGACGCGTGGGTCGACGTCACCTACGCCGCGTTCACCGCGCAGATCGTCGACGTCGCCCGCGGGCTCGTCGCGTCGGGGATCGAGCCGGGCGACCGGATCGCCCTGCTCTCCCGCACCCGCTACGAGTGGACGCTGTTCGACTACGCGATCGTCGCCGCGGGCGCGGTGACCGTCCCGATCTACGAGACCTCGTCCGCGGAGCAGGTGGCCTGGATCCTCTCCGACTCCGGGGCGAAGGCCGTGGTGGTGGAGGACCACCGGCACGCCGCGACAGTGACCGGTACCGAAGACGCCCCCGCGCACGTCTGGCGGATCGTGGCCGACGCCGACTGGCCGGGCGCGGTGGAGGCGCTCACCACGCGCGGCGCGTCGGTACCGGCGGCTGCGGTCCACGAGCGCCGGACCGCCGCCAGGGGCGACGACCTGGCCACGCTCATCTACACCTCCGGCACCACCGGGCGCCCGAAGGGCTGCGAGCTCACCCACGCCAACCTCCTCGCCGAGGTGCGCACGGTGATCACGGTCCTGCCCGAGGTGCTCGACGGCCACGGCTCGCTCCTGCTGTTCCTGCCGCTGGCACACGTCTTCGGCAAGGTCGTGCAGTGCGCGGTCCTCGACAGCCGGACCGTGCTCGGCCACTCCCCCGACGCGAAGCACCTCCTTGACGACCTCGGGACCTTCCAGCCGACGGTGCTGCTCGCGGTCCCCAGGGTGTTCGAGAAGGTCTTCCACGGCGCGCGGCGCAAGGCCGTCGACGGGGGCAAGGGAAAGATCTTCGACGCCGCGGCGGCCACGGCGGTGGCGTGGAGCAGGGCTTGCGACACGGGCGGTCCCGGTGCCGGGCTGCGCCTGCGACGGGCGCTGTTCGACGCGCTGATCTACCGGCGCCTGCGGGCCGCGCTCGGCGGGCACGTGCGGGCGGCCGTGTCGGGCAGCGCGCCACTGACCGAACACCTCGGGCACTTCTTCCGCGGGGTCGGCGTGCCGGTGCTCGAGGGCTACGGCCTCACCGAGACGACGGCCGCGATCTCGGTGAACACCATGTCCGCGCAGCGGATCGGCACGGTCGGCCGGCCCATCCCCGGGCAGACGATCCGCATCGCGGACGACGGGGAGATCCTCGTCCGCGGTCCGGTCGTGTTCCGCGGCTACCACGGCAACCCGGACGCCACCGCCGAGGCGGTGACCGATGGTTGGTTCCACACCGGTGACGTCGGCGAGCTCGACGAGGCGGGGTTCCTGCGCATCACCGGGCGGAAGAAGGAGCTCATCGTCACGGCCGGGGGCAAGAACGTCGCGCCCGCCGTGCT
The DNA here is from genome assembly GCF_031845345.1 of Pseudonocardia charpentierae. Taxonomy (NCBI): domain Bacteria; kingdom Bacillati; phylum Actinomycetota; class Actinomycetes; order Pseudonocardiales; family Pseudonocardiaceae; genus Pseudonocardia; species Pseudonocardia charpentierae. Next base: position 171,534 of record NZ_JAVREJ010000008.1, read on the forward strand.
GGAAGACCGCCTGCGGGCGCATCCGCTCGTCGGGCAGGTCCTCGTCGTCGGCGACGGGCAGCCCTTCATCGCCGCGCTGGTGACCGTCGACGCCGAGGCGCTGCCCCGGTGGCGGCGCCGGCACGGCAAGCCCGAGGGCGACGGGTCGGCGGCGGACCTCGTCGACGACCCCGAGCTGCGCGGCGAGATCGCCGCCGCGGTCGAGGAGGCGAACCGGGCCGTGTCACGTGCCGAGCAGATCCGGAAGTTCCGCATCCTGCCCGGCGACTTCACCGAGGAGGGCGGCGAGCTGACGCCCACGTTGAAGGTGCGGCGTTCGGTGGTGACGAGCCGGTACGCCGACGACGTCGCCGCGCTCTACTCCGGGGTCAACCAGCCGGCCTGACGGGCTCGCGGACGGGCGGAGCCGGGCACGCCGGCCCGCCGCCGAGCAGACCCCGCAGACGCTGCACCAGGGCCGGGAACGCCCAGTCGCGCACCATCCACTCCCGGCCCGCGGCGCCCATCCGGCGCGCCCGGTCCGGGTCGGCCAGCAGGCCGGCGAGGGCGTCCGCGAGCGCGGCGGTGTCCCGGCCCCCGACGACGTGCCCGGTGATCCCCTCGCGGACGGTCTCCGGGGCGCCGCCCGAGTCGCCCGCGACCACCGGCACGCCCGCGGCCGACGCCTCCAGCAGGACGATCCCCAGACCCTCGACGTCCAGCCCGCCCCCGCGGGTGCGGCACGGCAGCGAGAACACGTCGCCCACGGCGTGGTGCGCGGGCAGCTCGCCCGCCGGCAGCGAGCCGGTGAACACCACGTGCTCCGACACGCCGTGCGCGTCGGCCAGCCCGCGCAGCCGTCGGGCGTCCGGCCCGTCGCCGACCAGCAGGAGCCGCGTCCCCGGCACCCGGGCCCGCAGCTGTGGCAGCACCCGGAGGAGCTGGTCCTGCCCCTTGCGGGCGACCAGCCGCGACACGCACGTCACCACCGGTGCGTCGCCGAGTCCGTAGCGGCGCCGCAGTGCCGCCCGTGCCTGCGGGTCCGGGCGGAACGCGTCGGCGTCGACCCCCGGGGGCAACGGTTCGAGCGCGGAGTCGGGACCGAAGGCGGCGGCGAACCGGCCGCGGGTGTAGCGCGAGACGACGGTGACGACGTCGGCGTCGCGACCGATCCGCCGGAGCGCCTGCCGGGCGACCGGCACCATGGACCAGCCGACCTCGTGCCCGTGCGTGCTCGCCACCACGCGCCGGATCCCGGCGTGGCGCCGCAGGTACGGCCCGAGCAGCGCGAGCGGCGCAGCGGCACCGAACCACACGGTCGAGGCCCCGTGTGCGCGAGCGAGCTGCGCGGCCCGCCCCGCGACGCCCGGCACCGGCAGCATCAGCGAGGTGGGGTGCCGGTGGACGGGGTACGGCGCGGCCGCGTCGAACTCCGCCGCCCCGGGCCAGGCCGGGGCGTAGACGGCGACCTCGCCCGGCGGCAGCCGGTCGACCAGCGCCTGCAAGTAGTTCTGGATCCCGCCGGCGCGCGGCGGGAAGTCGTTGGTCACCAGCAGGGTGCGCGCCACGGGTTTCGACGCTACCGGCGGTGATCACCGGGGTGCTGCCCGGGCCCCGGGATGCCGGGCGGCGGCCGGCCGACGGACGCGGCCGCCGCCCGCCAAAGGGGAGCGGACGAAGCTGTTGTGGGCCGGCTACAGGCGCCGGGCGCCGCTGAACGTTCTCCGGTTGACGGGCCCGTAGCGCACCACGTCGCCGGTCTGCGGGGCGTGGAGCATCTTCCCGCCGCCGGCGTAAATCCCCACGTGGCTCACGGGATTGTGGAAGAAGACGAGGTCGCCGGGCTGCAGGTCCGCGAAGGACACCGGGCGTCCCACCCGCGCCTGTTGTGAGCTGGACCGCGGGAGCGTGATGCCGACCTGACGGAAGGAGAACGACGTCAGGCCGGAGCAGTCGAAGTTGCGCGGCCCCTCCGCACCCCACCGGTAGGCCTTGCCGAGCTGCCCCGCCGCCGCGCGCAGGGCGCGGACGCCTGCACCGGTGCCGGACGGCAGCGCCGGAGCCGCCACGTCCGGGCCGAGGTAGTCCGACAGCGCCCGGGGCGTGAGCCGGCGCAGCAGGGCCTCTGCCTCGTCGATGCGGCGGTCGGCGTCGCGCTTGCGGGAGGCGAGCTCCTGCTCGGCCCGGGCGGCCTCGTCCGCTGCCGTCTGGGCACGGGCCGCGGCCGCGTCGGCGTCGTCCTGGGCGTGCCGGGTGCGGTCAACCACGCTGGTCAGCTTGTCCAACGCCAACGCGTGGTCCGACGCGATCATCTCGAGGGCCGACATCTGGTCCAGGTAGTCCTGCGGCGTCCGGCTGGCCAGCAGCGCGTTGAACGAGTCGAGCCGGCCGCTCTCGAACGTGGAGAGCGCGACGGTGTCGACCTGCTGGCGGTACTGCTCCTCCTGGCCACGGGCGGCATCGGCTTCGGCCCGGGCCGGGTCGATCGCGGCGCGCAGGGCGGCCACCTCGGACTTCCGTGCGGTCACGTCGTCCTGGGCCGCGTGCCACTGCTCGGTGAGCGCCTCGGCCTCGTGCTGCACCTGCTGCAACTGGGTGGCGGCGCCGGCGGCGTCCGTCGGAGCCGGCGCGGCCGTCGGCGCGGCGGCGTCACCCGCTGCGGGTGCGGCCGGGGCGGGGTTCGCGGGGGCAGGACCGGCCGGTGGCGGTATCGCCGGGAGCGGCACCGGCGGCACCGGCGGCACCGGGACCGCGGCCGCATCGGGACGCGGCACCGGGATCGCGGGCTGGGCGGCGGCGGGGCCCGCACCCAGCACGGAACAGGTCACCGTGAAGACGACGGCGAACACCGCGGTGGAGAGCGCGGAGGAGCGGGACGGCAGGGGCCGGCTGAAGCGCACCGCGAGCGGTCGGGACGACCGGGAGGGCCGGGGCGACACCACGCTGACGCGACTCCTTCCTCCGTATGGCTCCACCCGGGAGGCCGTGCGGCCGAGCGGGTGACGCACGTGACTTCGGTGGGCACCGACCGTGCCGGACGACTGCCCTTGGCGAGGTCTCGCGGAGATTACGGATGGGCGCCAGCGGCCCTCGACGGGTGGACCCCCTTCGGGACGGACGGGCCGGATCGACCCGGCCGAGTGAACAAACAGGGGACGAATCGGAACAAAACGGCGTGATCTCACCCCACGTCACGGGCTTTCTCACCATCGTGATCGTTTTTCGTCACCCGCTGCAGCGGACCGGACACCAACCGCAATCGCGGGATGAGCCCCTGGTCGGCGAGGACGGCCAACGCCCGCTGTTCCGGTGCGTCGAGATGCATCGCCGACGCGCCGGGCGGTCGACCGGCAGTCTCCGTCGCGGGGTCGTCCGCCACCGCAGGGGGTACACCGGGCATACCCAGCAGCACCCCGACCACGCAGTCGCCGCACGCGAGCCCGCGGACCTCGCACCGGTCACAGTCGATCACCATCTACCCGACCTCCACCTCGTTCGAACTGTTCGAACTGTTCGAACTGTTCGAACGAGACGCTAGAGGCAGGCACCGACAATTCCTGGGCATCGCCGGCGCGATGGTTCAGCTGCGCGTCAGCCGCTGCAGCAGCAGGCGGGACGGCACGCTGTGCGCACCGTGCGCGCAGACCGACGTGACCACCGCCTTGTCCGACGTCGCGACGACGACCGGGCGGCCCTGCGGCTCCGCCGCCACCAGCGCGCGGATGACGTCGTCGGCGAGCACTCCGGCATCGCTGAAGAGCACGCGCACCCCGCGTGAGCCGCGGGTGGGCGCCGCCACCACTCCTGCGCCGTCGAAGACGACCGTGATCTCGACGCCGGTCCGCGCGGCGAGCGCCGCGAGCTGGCCCGCGAGCCGCGTGCGCTGGTCGGCCAGCGGCAGCTCGGGGTAGCCCGTCTTCGTCACGTTGTAGCCGTCGACGACGAGGTGCACCGACGTCACCGACAGCAGCGCGTCGAGGGCCGGCACCGAGTCGACGGGCCCCCCGCCGCGCACCGACCGGGCGCCCACCACCAGATCTCCGGGACGCGGCCCTCCGCCGCCGAGCGCCAGCTCCCGACGCAGACCGGAGAGGGCGCCGCCGACGGTGTCGAGCAGGAGCCCGAGGCGGACTTCGTCGGCCTGGCGCGCCTCCCGTGCAGCCTGCCGGGCCGCCGCGACCTCGGCGACGGCGTCGGCCGCCCGGCGCCGCTCGGCCTCCGCCCGCTTGCGCTCCCGGTCGCGCTCCGCGGCCAGCGCGACCAGGTCCGCCGCCGCCTTCTCCCGCAGCTCCTCGACGGTCCGCTCCGCCACCGCCCGGCCGTCGAGCGCCGCCCGCAACCGGGCGCCCTGCTCACTGACCCGCCTGCGCAGCTGCTGGTACTCGACATCGCGTTCCTGCCCCGCCGACCGGGCCGCGGCACGTGCGTCGGCGAGCTCGGCCCGCATCCGCTCGAGCTCGCCCGTCAGCTTGTCGACCCGGGCCAGGGCCTCGTCGCGCTCGGCGCGCAGCTCCCCCGCCTCGCCGCGGCGGGCGGCGAGGGCCACCGCCTCGGCGGCGCCCGGGTCCGCCACGAGCAGGGACGCAGCGGCGGCGGCCAGGGGATCGTCGGCCGAGGGGGTGAGCTCCCCGGGGCGGTGCTCGTCCCACCAGGCGACCACGGCCGCGCGGAACGCGGCGGACGCCTCCAGCTCCGTGAGCAGCGCGCTGCGACCGAGCCGGGAGCGCTTGGCGGGCGTGAACCGGGCGAGGCGGCGGAGCGGGATCGGGACGTCGTCGACGGGCAGTGCACCGACCGCGAGAGACGCCGCCTCGGCAAGCCTCGACCGGACCGGTTCGGGAAGGCTGCTCCAGCAGGGACCGGGCGCCTGCCCGGCGTCGTCCGCCGACGCCGGGGACGCGTCCGGGCGGGCCGGATCGCCCGCGCGGGGCGGGTGCCGGTCGCCGGACGTCTCGGACATCGGTCCAGGTTAGCTGCGTCGCGCCCGTCGTACGTGGTGGCGGCGTGGGACCACCCGGTCGATCCGGGCACGTGACACGGGCGTCACGGACCGACGTGAGCGGCACCGCATCACACCCCGTGGTGCCGTCGCACGTGCTGTGCAGGGTGCGACGGCGGGGCGAGGGTTGTGGCGGGGGCCCCGCCGCGGCGCGGCGCGGCCGCGGAACTGTCGGGGTTCCCGGCTAGCGTCCGCGACCGTGCCCGCTCCCCCGCCCGCACCTGCTCCCCAACTGTCGTTCGACGAGCTGGGCACGCCGCTGCGCGACGTCGTCTTCGTCGTGCTCGACCTCGAGACCACCGGCGGCTCCGCCCAGCGCGACACGATCACTGAGGTCGGGGCGGTCAAGATGCGCGGCGGTGAGCGGATCGGCGAGCTCGCGACGCTCGTCGACCCCGGAACCGGAATCCCGCCGCAGGTGGTCGCCCTCACCGGGATCACCACGGCGCTGGTCACCGGGGCGCCGCGGCTGCCCCAGGTGCTCCCGTCCGTGCTGGAGTTCCTCGCCGGCGGTGTGCTGGTGGCGCACAACGCGCCCTTCGACGCGGGGTTCCTGCGTGCCGCGTGCGAGCGGCACGGCGTTGCCTGGCCACGCCCGCCGGTGCTGTGCACCGCACGCCTCGCCCGCGCCGTGCTGACCCGCGAGGAGGCCCCCAGCGTGAAGCTGAGCGCGCTCGCCGAGCTGTTCGGCACCGCCACCCGCCCCACGCACCGGGCGCTGGCCGACGCGCGTGCCACCGTCGAGGTGCTGCACCACCTGCTCGAACGGATCGGCAACCTCGGGGTCCAGAGCCTTGAGGAGCTGCTGACGCTGGTCCGCGACGCCACTCCGCACCGGCCGACGGAGCGTCAGCGCCGCAACCGCCACCTCGCCAGGGCGGTGCCGTCCGCGCCGGGGGTGTACCTGTTCCGCGGGGCCCGCGACGAGGTCCTCTACGTGGGTACCAGCGGTGACCTGCAACGCCGGGTGCGCAGCTACTTCACCGCGGGCGAGCGCCGCAGGCGGATCCGCGACATGGTCGCCCAGGCCGAGCGGGTCGACACGATCGTGTGTGCCCACGCGCTCGAGGCGGGGGTGCATGAGCTGCGGCTGATCGCCGCACACCGTCCCCGCTACAACCGCCGCTCCCGCAACCCGAACGCGTCGTGGTGGGTGGCGGCCACGGCCGAGGCGTTCCCGCGGCTCTCGGTGGTGTCGACGCCCCGCGACGGCGCGCTCGGACCGTTCCGTTCGCAGTCCGACGCGAAGGAGGCCGTCGACACCGTGCTCGAGGCCGTCCCCCTGCGGCCGTGCACGCTGCGCATCCCGGCCCGCGGAGCCGCCGCCGGACCGTGCGTGCTCTACGAGCTGCACCGCTGTGCCGCGCCGTGCGCCGGGTACCAGGACGTCGACGGGTACGCCCCGGCCGTGGCGACCTGGCGGGACCTCGTCCACGGCGCGGTCGACGAGCCGCTGCAGACCCTCGCCGACGAGGTCGCCACCCTCGCGGCGGGCGAACGGTTCGAGTCGGCCGCCCGGCGACGCGACCGCCTCGCCGGGCTGGTACGGGCGCTGGGGCGGGCACAGCGGCTCACGGCGCTCGCCGAGCTCGCCGAGGTGGTCGGCGCCCGCCCGGACGGCCGCGGGGGCTGGGAGCTGGCCGTGGTGCGCCACGGCCGGCTCGCCGCGGCCGGGGTCGCGCGGCGCGGGGTGCCGCCGATGCCCGTGGTCGACGCCCTGCGCGCCGGCGCCACCACCGTGCTGCCCGGTCCCGGGCCGCTCCGCGGTGCGACGCCCGAGGAGATGCGTCTCCTGCACGGCTGGCTCACCGCCGGTGGCACCCGGCTCGTCCTGTCCACGCAGCCGTGGGAGGAGCCCGCGCGCGGTGCCGGGAGCTGGGCTGAGTGGGCGCGCCGCGCCCGGCCGGTGGAGGTTGCGGTGGACTAGCCCGTCCCGCTCGTGGACACGCGCTAGCCTGCCGCTACCCCACCCCCGAGGAGTCGTCGTGATCACCGCGATCGTCCTGGTGCATGTCGCCGCCGACCGGATCCCCGAGGCCGCGCAGGCCATCGCGGATCTCGACGGCGTCGACGAGGTCTACTCCTGCGCGGGCGACGTCGATCTCATCGCCATGGTGAAGGTCGCCCGGCACGAGGAGCTGGCCGACGTGATCGCCGGGCGGCTCAGCAAGGTCGACGGGGTGCGCCGCACCGACACCCACATCGCCTTCCGCTCGTGGGCGCGGGTCGACACCGAGGCGACGTTCGACGTCGGCCTCGAATCCTGACCTCACCCGGAGACCTCGCCGGACACGCGGGGTCCAGGTCGGTCAGCCTGCGGAACCGCGCAACCGGGTCGACAGCTCCACCCAGCGGGCCAGCACCTGCTCCCCCGCTCCGGAGTCGACGGCCTGCGCCGCGCGCACCATCGCGCTCGACAACGCGCCGGGCAGGTCGGCGGGCGGCCCCGCCACCACGCCGTCGAACGCCACCAGAGCACCCGCGGCGTTGAGCAGCACCGCGTCGCGCACCGGCCCGCGCTCGCCGCCCAGGACGCGCCGGAACACCGCGGCGTTCACCGTGGCGTCACCGCCGCGCAGGTCGTCGCGGGTCGCCGCGTCCACGCCGAGCGCCGCCGGGTCGACGACCTCCTGCCGGACCTCGCCGCCGCCGACCACCCACGCGGTGCTGGTGGTCGTGGTGGTGAGCTCGTCGAGCCCGTCGTCGCCCCGCACGACCAGCGCGGACGCGCCGCGGCCCGCGAACACCTCGGCGAGCACCGGCGCCAGCCGGGCGTCGGCGCAGCCGACCAGCCCGGCACCCGGCTGCGCCGGGTTCGTGAGCGGCCCCAGCACGTTCATCGCGGTGGGGATGCCGAGCTCGCGGCGCACCGGGCCGGTGTGCCGCATCGCCGGGTGGAAGACCGGCGCGAAGCAGAACCCGATGCCGGCTTCCTCGACGCACGCGGCCACGGCGTCGGGCGGCAGGTCGATCGCGACGCCGAGGGCCTCCAGCACGTCCGCGGCACCGCTGGCCGACGACACGGCCCGGTTGCCGTGCTTGACCACCGGCACCCCCGCCGCCGCGACGACCACGGCCGCCATCGTCGAGATGTTGACGGTGCGAGCCTGGTCGCCCCCGGTCCCGACGACGTCGACGGCCGGCCGGGCGACGGTCACGCGGCGGGCGTGCTGCAGCATCGCGGTGGCCAGCCCGGCGATCTCGTCCGGAGCCTCCCCCTTGGCGCGCAGCGCGACGAGGAAGCCGGCGAGCTGGGCGGCGGTCGACTCGCCCGACAGCACCCGGTCCATGACCCAGGCCGTGTCGTCGGCCCCGAGGTCGGTGCCCGCGAGCAGCCGGCCGAGCAGGGCCGGCCAGCTCTGCGCCCCCTTACGCTCCGCGGACGTGTCGGCCACGGTGTCAGCCCCGCCCGAGCGCGGGTGCGTCGCCCGTGTCGGCCTGCGCGCGCCGCAGCACGTCCGCGACGGTCTCGGCGGCGGTCAGCGGGTCCAACGGGTGCACCAGCACCGCGTCGGCCTGCGACCACGTGGCGAGCCACCGGTCGTCGCGCCGCCGCACCGTGACGATGATCGGCGGGCAGTCGTCGATCTCGTTCTTGAGCTGCCGGGACACGCCCATCCCGCCGGTCGGCTGCGCCTCGCCGTCCAGGATCGCGAGGTCGATCTCCCCCGCGTCGGCCGCGGCGAGGACCTCGGCGATGCCGCTGGCCTCCACGTACCGCACCCGGCCGACGTCGGGCGCGGGGCGACGGCCCACGGCGGTGATGATGGCCTCGCGGACCTCCGGGCGGTGGCTGAACACCAGCACGGTCGACGTCCGCTGCACAACGGGGCTACCCACGAGGCGGAATGCTAGCCCCGGCCGACTTCCACCCCGCGGGAACCGTGATCGACCCGCAGCCATCCCGACAGGCTGTAGAAGATGATGGGGGTCATAATGCCCACGTGACGACAGCGGCTCCCACCATCAGCGCGCGGATCCACTCGCTGAACCGCCCCAACCTCGTCAGCATCGGCACCATCGTGTGGCTGTCGAGCGAGCTGATGTTCTTCGCGGGCCTGTTCGGCATCTACTTCACGGTGCGCGCCCAACACGTCGGGGAGTGGCCGCCGCCGCCGACCGAACTCGACGTCCCGTACGCCCTGGTGGTGACGATCGTCCTGGTCGCGTCGTCGTTCACCTGCCAGCTCGGCGTGTTCTCCGCGGAGCGCGGCGACGTCTTCGGGCTGCGTCGCTGGTACCTGGTGACGCTGGCGATGGGCACGTTCTTCGTGCTCGGGCAGGCCAACGAGTACCGCCACCTGATCGAGGCGGGCACGACGATCCCGTCCAGCGCCTACGGCACGGTGTTCTACCTGGCCACCGGCTTCCACGGCCTGCACGTCATCGGCGGGCTCATCGCGTTCGTCTTCCTGCTCATCCGCACCAAGCTCAGCAAGTTCACCCCCGCCCAGGCCACCGCCGCGATCGTCGTGTCGTACTACTGGCACTTCGTCGACGTCGTGTGGATCGGGCTCTTCGCCGTCATCTACTTCATCCGATGACGCAGGTGAAGCAGATGAAGCAACTGACCACGACCGCCAGGGCGGGGAAGGCGCGCCGATGACCACCACACCCGGACCCACACCCGAATCCGAGGAGCCTGCGCGCGCGTCGAGGCGCCGCTGGGGCCGCGGCCGCAGCCGGCTGCACCGCCGCGTGGCGGGCGCACTGGCCATCGGCCTGGGCCTGATGGCCACCGCAGGGCTCTACACGGCCGTGACGGCCGACGTGAACCAGGCGCACGCGCAGGCGGCCGACGCGGCGCTGCTGCAGCGCGGCCAGGAGCTGTACAACACCAACGCCTGCATCAGCTGCCACGGCTCCAACCTGCAGGGCGTCGAGGCCCGCGGCCCGAGCCTGATCGGCGTCGGCGACGCCGCCGTGTACTTCCAGGTCTCCAGCGGGCGCATGCCGCTGGCGCGCCAGGAGGCGCAGGCCATGCGGAAGCCGACGCTGCCGGCCTTCGACCCGGACACCGAGGAGGGTCAGGCCAACCTGGACGCCCTCGGCGCCTACATCCAGGCCAACGGCGGCGGCCCGACCCGGCCCGAGGCGAGCGGCGAGGCGCTGCGCGGCGACGACCCGGCCCGCGGCGGCGAGCTGTTCCGCCTCAACTGCTCGTCGTGCCACAACTTCACCGGTCGCGGCGGTGCACTGTCGTCGGGTAAGTACGCCCCGAACCTGGACCCGGCGAGCGAGACGCAGATCTACACGGCGATGCTGACCGGCCCGCAGAACATGCCCAAGTTCTCCGACCGGCAGCTCACGCCGGAGGAGAAGGAAGACATCATCGCCTACGTCAAGTCGGTCTCGGGGTCGAGCAACAGCGTCGGCGGTTACGACGCGGGCGGGATCGGCCCGACGGCTGAAGGCATCGTCGCCTTCATCTTCGGGCTGTCGGCGATGGTCGGGATCGCGATCTGGCTGGGAGCGAAGGCATGAGCACGACCCGATCCGACGGGACGCACGGGTCCGGAAACCGCGGCAGTGCACGCGGTGATGCCGCCGAGCCGCCGCACCCGACCGAGACGCCGCACCCGCCGCAGGTCTCCGACGCCGACCTCGAGTCCATGTCGCAGGAGCAGCTGGCGCGGCTGGCGGCGAACCTCGACGACGTCGAGGTCGTGCACAACGCCAACCCCTGGCCGATCCCGGGCACGCGTGCGGAGAAGCGCGCGGAGCGGGCCGTCACGCTGTGGTTCCTGATCTCGGCGATCTGCGGAGTGGCGTTCATCGCGGCATTCCTGTTCTGGCCGCACGAGTACCACGCACCCGGCGACCCCGGGTACGGGGTCTACGCCCTCTACACGCCGCTCGTCGGCGGGCTGCTCGGCCTGGCCGTCCTCACGCTGGGCGTCGCGGTGATCCAGTACGTGAAGAAGTTCTTCCCGGACGAGGTCTCGATCCAGCAGCGCCACGACGGGCCGTCGGACGAGGTCGCCCGGCGGACGGTCGTCGCGCAGGTGGTCCAGGCCGGCGACGACACCGGCTTCGCCCGCCGCAAGATGATCCTGGGCAGCGCCGGCCTGGCCACGGGCGTCTTCGGCCTCGGGCTCGGCATCGCCGCGGTCGCCCCGCTGGTCCGCAACCCGTGGAAGGGCGGGAGCGACGCCGTGCTCTGGCACACCGGCTGGCGTGCGGAGAACGGTGAGACCGTCTACCTCCGGTACGACACCGGCGACCCCGAGGAGATCGTGCTGGTCCGGCCCGAGGACCAGGAACCGGGCTCGATGATGACGGTGTTTCCGTTCCGGAATTCCGAGCGGGGCAACGAGCACGCCCTCCTGGAGGGCGTCCGCCGGGCGGACAACTCCGCCATGCTGATCCGCGTCCGCCCGGGCACCCCGTTCTCGCCGCTGCCCGGCCAGGAGAACTTCACCTACGGCGACTACGTGTGCTACTCGAAGGTCTGCACGCACCTGGGCTGCCCGGCGTCGCTGTACGAGTCGCAGACCAACCGCATCCTGTGCCCGTGTCATCAGTCACAGTTCATCGCCACAGAGCACGCCAGGCCGGTTTTCGGTCCGGCCGCCAGGCCGTTGCCGCAACTTCCCATTACCGTGAACGAAGAGGGTTACCTCGTCGCCACGGGCGACTTCGCCGGTCCCGTCGGTCCGGCCTTTTGGGAGATGGGGAAGATATGAGCGCGATCACCACGCCGACCTCCCGAGGAGGCAGCGGTCCGGTCGGCAAGGCTCTCGACGAGCTGGACCAGCGCTACCACCCGGCAGCCGGCCTGCGCCGCCAGTTCAACAAGGTCTTCCCGACGCACTGGTCGTTCATGCTCGGCGAGGTCGCGCTCTACAGCTTCATCGTCCTGCTGATCTCCGGCATCTACCTGGGGCTGTTCTTCGACCCGTCGATGGTCGAGGTCGTCTACGACGGGCCGTTCGACAACCTGCGCGGCGTGCACATGTCCCGTGCCTACGAGAGCGCGCTGGAGATCTCCCTGGAGGTCCGCGGCGGTCTGTTCGTCCGCCAGGTGCACCACTGGGCCGCACTGCTGTTCCTCGCCTCGATGTTCGCCCACATGTTCCGCACGTTCTTCACCGGCGCGTTCCGCAAGCCGCGTGAGGCGAACTGGGTCGTCGGCGTCCTGCTGATCTTCGTCGGGACCTTCGAGGGCTTCTCCGGCTACTCGCTTCCCGACGACCTGCTCTCCGGTGTCGGCCTGCGCATCGCGTCGGGCATCACGCTGACGGTGCCGATCATCGGCACCTGGGCGCACTGGGCGCTGTTCGGCGGCGAGTTCCCGGGCACCGAGATCATCCCGCGGCTCTACATCATCCACGTGCTGATCCTGCCCGGTGTCCTGCTCGCGCTGATCGGCCTGCACGTCGGGCTCGTCTGGTACCAGAAGCACACGCAGTACCCCGGCCCGGGCCGGACCGAGAAGAACGTCGTCGGCGTGCGGATCCTCCCGGTCTTCGCGGCCAAGGGCGGCGCGTTCTTCGCCGTCTGCGCCGGCATCATCGCGATGATGGGCGGGATCTTCCAGATCAACCCGATCTGGAACCTCGGCCCGTACAACGCCGCGCAGATCTCCTCGGGATCGCAGCCCGACTTCTACATGTGGTTCAGCGAGGGCATGGCCCGCATGTTCCCGGCCTGGGAGATCGTCCTCGGCGACTACCGGATCCCGGCGGCGTTCTGGCCGACGGCGGTGTTCCTGCCGCTGCCGTTCGCGGTCGCGGCGATCTACCCGATGATCGAGCGGAAGCTGACGGGCGACAACGCCCTGCACAACCTGCTGCAGCGCCCGCGCGACGTCCCGGTGCGGACCTCGCTCGGCGTCATGGCGATCGCGTTCTACGCCTGGCTGTGCCTGAGCGCGATCAACGACTGGATCGCGTTCTTCTTCGACATCTCGCTGAACGCCACCACGTGGGCGGGCCGGATCGGGCTGCTCATCGTCCCGCCGATCGCCTACTGGGTGGCCTACCGCTGGTGCATCGGCCTGCAGCGGTCGGACCGCGCGGTGCTCGAGCACGGCATCGAGACCGGCATCGTCCGGCGCCTGCCGCACGGCGAGTTCATCGAGATCCACCAGCCGCTCGGCGGCGTCGACCACCACGGGCACGCCATTCCGCTGGAGTACCAGGGCGCCCCGGTGCCCAAGCGGATGAACCAGCTCGGTTCGGCGGGTGCACCGGTCGCCGGTTCGCTCATCAAGCCGGACCCGGCGTCCGAGACGGCCGCGCTGGAGCGGGCACGTCGGGAGCTGTCGGAGGCCGAGGCGTCGCACGGCGACGGCAACCGCGAGGCCGAGGAGCGCGAGAGGTCGGACCGCCGCGAGCTGGCCGGACGGCCGAGCGACCTGGAAGACTGACCCGCACTCACGCACGAGGGCCCCGCCGGATCACCGGCGGGGCCCTCGTCGTTCGGTGAGGTGCGTCTGGCCCGGGCCCGCGGCGATCCCCCGCTACGGGTGCCGAGGGTCGGAGATCGCCCGCTACGGGTGCTCAGGGCTGCAGTCACAACCGCGGACGCCCTTAGCGGGGTATCACGGGCTCGGGCCGCTGACCGACACCCCTCACTTTGGGGTGAGGGTGCGTGGTGCCCCCGGTCACACGGCCCACCCCGGTCTGCTACGGTCACCGGGTGCGCGCAACGAGCATTCTTCTCGTAGCCTCGCGCGTCGGCTGAGCCAGGTTCCCGACGCGCAGGCGGTCTTCGGCCGCGCACTCCTCCCCGAGACCTGGCTCGGGTCCTGCCTCCCCCGGACCCACCCCAGGAGTCGACGATGACCGTTCTGGATCACTTCGCCCGCCGCACCGACTGGCAGCCCCGCCTGCACCGGCGCCACGAGATCGTCACCACCGGCGGCATGGCCGGCGTCCTCCGCGTCGGCGCCGCCCTCACCACCTGCGGCTACCAGGTCCACGAGTTCGTCGCCGACGTCCAGGACGGCGTCCCCTACGGCTCGGTCACCTGCACGGTCGCGCTGCGCGCGGACGAGTCGGCGCTGTTCGCCGAGCGGCTCCGCGAGGTCCCCACCGTCATCGCGGTCGAGCCCCGGTAGTCGCGGGCGTCAGCGCCGGGGCTCGGCTCCGGTCGTGGCGCCGTGGACGGCGGCGAGCATGTCCGCGAGCTCCGCGACCTTGACCCGCTCGGCCCCCCGCGCCTGGCCCAGCCGGATCTCCTCGGCGTCCAGCCGCAGCCACGACGTCCAGTCGACCGGCCGTACACCGTGCTCGGCCAGCACGCGGGCGAGATCGTCCGGGTCCGGGTGGACCGGCGGCGGCAGCGCGGGCAGGTCCGCCAGCACGGAGGCGGCGACCTCGACGGCGTCGTGCTTGTTGGTGCCGATGACGCCGGTCGGCCCCCGGCGGATCCAGCCGGTGACGTACTGCCCCGGCACGGCCGCCCCGTCGGCGTCGACCACGCGGCCGGCGACGTTCGGGACCGTACCGGTCGCGGTGTCGAACGGGAGGCCCCCGATCGGCTCGCCGGTGTAGCCGACGGCCCGGACGACGAGGCCGACGTCGAGCGTCTCCTCCTCCCCCGTCCCGCGCACGCGGCCGTCCGGGGTCAGCACGTTGCGCTCGACGACGATGCCGGTGACGCGGTCCGTCCCGAGGATCCGCACCGGGCTGCGGAGGAACCGGAGGTGGATGCGCCGGTGGGCGGTGCCGTGTGTGGCGTGCGCCCACTCCGTGAGGACTGCGAGGTTGGCGCGCTCGTGGCGGTCCGTCACGTCGTCCGGAACACCGGCGTCGAGGAGGCCGTCGTCGTGCACGACCACGTCGGCGTCGGCGAGATCGCCGAGCTGGCGCAGCTCGACGGGGGTGAACCTGACCTGCTGCGGGCCCCGGCGGATGAGCACGTGCACGTCGCGAACCCGGCCGGCGCGAAGCGCCTCGAGCACAGCGTCCGGGACGTCCGTGCTGCCCAGCTCGTCCGGGGTGCGGGCCAGCACGCGGGCGACGTCCAGCGCGACGTTCCCGGCACCGACGACGGCGACGCCCGTGACGTCCAGCCGGGGCGCGACGCCGTGGTCCGGATGCCCGCAGTACCAGCCGACCATCGCCCCCGAGCCGATGCTTCCGGGCAGGTCCTCGCCCGGGATACCGAGACGTCGGTCGAGAGCGGAGCCGGAGGCGTGCACGACCGCGGTGTAGTGCTCGCGCAGCACCGGCAGCGGCACTGCACCGGGGCCCGGGCCGACGGTCACCCCGCCGAGAAAGCGCACCTCACCGGGGCCGAACGGCCGGGCCAGCACGCGGATGACCGACTTCATCTTCACGTGGTCCGGCGCGACGCCGTAGCGCACCAGTCCGTACGGCGCGGGCAGGCGGTCCAGGACGTCGACGTCGACGGCGGTGTCGGAGGCGGCGAGCGCGGCCGCCGCGTAGAGGCCGGAGGGCCCTGAGCCCACCACCGCGACCCGAGGACGCGCGCTCGTCATGCCTTCTCCTCGCCGTCGGGTTCACTCCCGATCCTGCCCTCTGCGACCGACGAGGTCGAGCACCGTGCGATCAGGCGCTCGCCGCGGCGGGCTCCGGACACGGGGTCGCCTGGAAGGTACGGCGGTAGTCGGCCGGGGCGACGCCGACGACCTTGCGGAAGTGGTGGCGCAGCAGCGCTCCCGTGCCGAAGCCGGACCGCTCGGCGACGTCGTCCACGGCCAGATCGGTGTCCTCGAGCAGGCGCTGCGCGAGCAGCACGCGCTGCAGGGTGAGCCAGCGGTGCGGGGTGGTGCCGGTCTCGGCGACGAACCGGCGCGCGAAGCTGCGGTCCGACATTCGTGCGCGGCGCGCGAGGTCGGCCACCGAGTGCTCGACGTGCAGGTTCTCCAGCACCCACTCCAGCGTCGGGGCGAGCGCGTCCGCGGAGCACTGCGGGATCGGCTGCTCGACGTACTGCCGCTGCCCGCCGTCGCGCTGCGGCGGCACCACCATGCGGCGCGCGATGACGTTGACGACGGCGCTGCCGAGCTCGCGACGCACGAGGTGCAGCGCGGCGTCGATGCCCGCCGCGGTGCCGGCGCTGGTGACGAGGTTGCCGTCGTCGACGAACAGCACGTCCGGATCGATGATCGCCTCCGGGTGTCGCGCCCGCAGCTCGTCGACGCTCTTCCAGTGCACGGTGCACCGGCGCCCGTCGAGCAGGCCGGCCGCGCCGAGCACGAACACGCCGGAGCAGACGGTGAGCAGCGTCGCACCCGCGGCGGAGGCGTCGCGCAGCGCCTGGAGGGCCTCCTCGGGGAACGCGCGCAACCCCGTGGCCGGCACCGCGACGAGGTCGGCGCCCTGCAGTCCCTCCAGACCGCGTTCGGGCACGACCTGTACGTGGCCGGTGGTGGTGACCGGCTCACCGGCGCGGAGACCGCACACCCGGAAGTCGAGGAGCGGGACACCGTCGTCGGTGCGGTCCAGGCCGAAGACCTCGCACAACACCCCGAACTCGAACACCGCGAGCTCGTCGAGGACGAGGACGGCGACGCTGCGGAGCATGCTGACAGTGTAGTGGCAGTATTTCGACGAAGGATGTCTTCTCCGCCACTGTTGGCAGGAACTCGTTGAGCGGAGACTTTCTGCCATGACCGCATGGATCCTTCTCTTCGCCCTCGCCGCCCTGTTCGCCCTGGCCGTCCGGCACGGGCGCACCGCAGAACCGCCCATGCCGTCGGGCTACGACGGTGAACGCCAGATCGCCGAGCTACGCGGTCTCGTCTCCGCCACGACGAACGTCCGACTCCCCTGAACGGCTCCGGTCGGACACGGCATGGAAGGCCGCGAGCCGCTCGGCCTCCACCGTGACGGCACGGCGGGCGGCGGTGGGCAGGTCGTGGAACGGGGAGGTCACGACCTGCCCACCGGCGTAGGACCAGGTGCCGGCCACCTGGCCGTCGACGAGGAACGTCGCTACGGACCGGGGCATGGACGTCGCGAAGACGCGCGGGCGGTAGGCCTCCGGCAGCAGCTGGGCGCGCCGGGCGTGCACGAGCAGCGTGGCGTCCCAGGTGCCCAGGAAGCGCACCGGCGCCGGCGTGTGGGCGTCCGGGAGCGGGGCGTCCGGCACGTCGACCAGCTCCCCGCCCGTCTCGCTGCGGAAGTGCCGGAGTTCGCAGCGGGCGAGCACGCCCCGGACCACCGTGATCGGGAGTCCGCTGAACGACGCGACGTCCGCCGCGGTCGCCGGTCCGAAGGCACGCAGGTAGCGGGTCACGAGTAGCTCCTGGCCGTCGTCGACGGCCACCGGCTCGCTCGTCGCGACGACCTCGTCGGCGAGGGCGAAGAGGTGCGCCCTCGGCTTCTCCCAGGTGCCCGAGGGCGGAATCCGCAGGAGATCGACCCAGAGCTGGGCGCCGACCCAGGCCACCTTCGGGAACCCGTCGGCGACCAGTAGGGCGACGAGCCGGGGTTGCGTGAGGGGGCCGTCGGCCAGGTACCGGCGCACAGCCGCGGCGACGGCGGGCATGTCGAGCCCGGCCGCCCGTTTGTCTGCCCGTAGCCACTGCGCCCGCCGTGCTGCGCGGACCGCGGCGGTGAACGGGGCGTAGTCGGCGGCGGCGACCATGTGGATGGTGTTGCGCATCACCCAGCCCTGCACGACCTCGGCCCGTTCGAGCGCCGCCGTGAGGTCGGCTCGCCGGAACCCGGCCGCCCGCGACCACATCGCGATGTAGCCCGACGGCGCGTGCTGCGTCTGCAGGCCGCACACCCGCGCAGCCACCTCTCCGGGCGAGCCGTCCGCACGCTCGAGCAGCAGTTGGCGGGCGAGCACCGCCCGGTTCAGCTCGCGGGTGGAGAGCACCCGGCCCGGCCCCGTCTGCTGAACCGCCTTCTGGGTCACGCCGGCAGCGTCCCACCGAGCCCCGACACTCTTCGGCGGACCTCGCCCCTCGTCCACAGGCGGCCGGAGCGCGACGTGCGCCACCCGGGCCCGGCGTGGCGGCCGCCGGTCGGCGAGGATCGAGGACGTGGACTCCTCTACCCGGCCGCCCGCGACCGTCCTGCTCGACCTCGACGGCACCCTCATCGACTCCGCCCCCGGCATCCTCGGATCTCTCGGTGCGGCGTTCGCCGAGCTGGGAATCCCGCTGCCGGACGGCGGTCTCCCGCACACGCTGCTCGGTCCGCCGCTGTACCGGTCGCTCCCCCCGCTGGTCGGTCCGGAACGCGCGCCGGAGCTGCTGGCCGCGTACCGCCGCATCTACGCCGACGTCGGCATCCGCGAGTGCCTGCCGTTCGACGGCATCGACGCGCTGCTGCGCGAGCTGGCGGGGGCCGGCGTGACGCTCGCGGTGGCGACGAGCAAGGCACAGGTCTACGCCGAGAAGATCGTCGAGTACCGCGGCTGGACGGAGCTGTTCGCGACGGTGGGCGGCGACACGCTCGACGCCGCGCGGCCCACGAAGGCCGACGTCGTCGGTGAGGTGCTGCGCAGGCTCGGCGAGCCGGCGGACGCGATCATGGTCGGTGACCGGCTGCACGACGTCGAGGGCGCCCGCGTGCACGGGCTCGAGTGCCTGGGCGTGGGCTGGGGCTATGCGGCGCCCGGCGAGCTGGAGGAGGCGGGCGCGCTGGCCGTCTACTCGAATCCAACGGCGCTCGGCGCGGCACTGCGCCGTCCCCGCAACGCGACGAGCGGCACGTTCGTCGCCTAGGTTTGGACGAGCGGGCCGTTCGTCGCCAGCCGGGCGGGAGCGAGCGCGGCGGGGTCGAGCGCGATGTCCGGCAGCACGGATGTCCCGGTCACGACGGCCGCGGCCAGCGCGGACAGCGCCGGTGCCGTCTCGATCCCCGATCCGCCCTGCCCGGCGACGAACCAGAAGCCGGGATGCTCCGGCAGGCTCCCGACCACGGGAACGCGGTCGGGGACGAACGAGCGCAACCCCGCCCAGCTCGTCACCACCGAGCGCAGCCCCAGGCCCGTGACGTCCTCGACACGCTCCAGGGCGAGCGCCACGTCCAGGTCGTCCGGACGCGCGTCCCCGGGCTGCGCAGGGGTCTCGTCCGCGGGTGAGACCAGCAGATGGGGCCCGTCGGCCTTGAAGTACCAGCGGTCCGTGGCCTCGCAGACCATCGGCAGCGGGCCGCCGTCGGGCGGCTGCAGTCGCGCGGGATCAGGCACCCGGGCCACCGCGATCGTCCGCCGCAACGGCGTGAGCCCCAGTGGTGGCACCCCGGCGAGGGCCGCCACGGTGTCCGCCCACGCCCCCGCCGCATCGACGATCTCCCCGACGAGGAGCGCGTCGCCGTCGGCGAACCCGATCCGCCAGCCCGCGCCGTCGCGGTCCACGGAGGCGACCCGCGACGACGTGCGCACAGTGCCGCCGCGGCGTCGGAGCCCACGCACGTAGGCGTCGTGCAGGGCGGCGACGTCGACGTCGGCGGCGGCCTCGGTGAGCGCGGCCGCGTAGACGTCGCGCAGGGCGGGGCAGCGGCGGCGGGCCTCGTCGGGGTCGACGCGGACGGGCGCGTCCGGCTCCCCCACACGCTCGTCGAGCTGTGCGGCGAGTGCGGCCTCGGCCTCGGCGTCCGTCGCCGTCCACAGGACCGGCCGGGGAGAAAGCAGCGGCGGCGCACCGAGTTCGGTGGCCAGGGACCCGAACCGCGGACCCGAGGCGGTGATGAGGGCGCGGACGGCGGCGACCCCGTGCCCCGGGATCCAGGTGGCGGCCGAGCGGGCGGTCGAGTGGGTGCCGAGCGCGGCCTCGGCCTCCAGCAGCACCACCGACCGGGTCGCCGCCAGCTCGTAGGCGACCGAGGCGCCGGCGATGCCCCCGCCGACGACGGCGATGTCCGGAGGAGTCGACATTCGTTCACCGTAATTCGGTGGTGGCGATGTCGTGCGAAGACCTAACCTCGCCGCATGCGCATGTGAGAGAGCGTCGTGCCCCTCGGGGCACGCTCCCGTCCCAGTCACCCCGGCCGGCTCCCGCCGTCCCGGCCCTGCTGTGCCGGCCCGTTCTCCGCAGGAGGTTCCCCATGCGTGCTCATCCGTCCGACCAGACCCCGTCGGCACCGGCCGTCCCGCTACCGGACGCCGCCCCGACCGACGAACGGCCCAACCGCGCAGCGCGCCGCGGGAACCGCGGGGCGGATGCCCCGGGGTCCCACGGCCGAGGCGGCGCCCCCCACGCCAGGGGCGCGCAGGGCCGCCGGATCAACCCCGTCCGCCGGACGGGCTGATCCGGATCCGCGCCGCCGGGGTGCGAGGCGGGGGACGCCCTGCCCGCCCCGGCGGCGCCCCCGTAGCGTCTCGAACGTGGATCTCCGAGGACGCTGCACCGTCTGGTGGGCCGCGCCGGTGGATCCGGAGGCCACCCCGGCGCTGGTCGGCCTGCTCGACGACCACGAGCGCGTCCGGCTCTCCCGCCTCCGCCGCCCGGCCGACCGCGCGCGCTACCTCGCCGCCCACGCGCTCGTCCGCCTCGTTCTGGCGCCGATCGCGGGAACGGCGGCCGATGCGCTCGCCTTCGACCGCACCTGCCGGTGCGGGGCGCCGCACGGCAAGCCCGTGCTCCGCGGAGGCCCGGGCTTCTCGCTGAGCCACGCGGGCGACCTCGTCGGCGTGGCGGTCCGTGCAGACGGTCCGGTGGGGCTGGACGTCGAGCAGGTCCGCGACGTCGCCGATCTCGACGCCCTGGCCGAGCACGTCCGCTCGCCGGCCGAACGTGCTCGCGGCGACCTCAATGCCGCAGGGTTCTTCCGCGCCTGGACGCGCAAGGAAGCGCTGGTCAAGGCCACCGGCGACGGACTCACCGCCCCGATGACGGCGATCACCCTGGCTGATGATGGGCCGGGCGTCGAGCAGTGGACGGGCCCCGGGGCACCGTCCGGACCGATGTGGCTGCACGACCTCTCCCCCGCCCCCGACCACCCGGCGGCGGTCGCAGGCCCGGGAGCCCAGGCACCGGAGATCGTCGAGGCCGACGGCGACGCGGTCCTCCACGCCTGACCCGCGAGTCCGCGACTTTCACACCGCGAGTCCGCGACTTCGACAGCGCGAGTCGGCAGGTTCTGGCGAGCGAATGTCAGGTTTGGGGCACCCCGCTCAACTGCCTCAAAGGATGAATTCGCTCGCCGAAACGTACCGACTCGCGCTGCTCTTCGTACCGACTGCGCGGCCACGTGGGCGGGCGGCGGGGCGCGGAAACTGTCGGTGGGCGGCGGGACAATGACGCGGTGGGTTCGGGTCGATGGGTGCTGCACCTCGACATGGACGCGTTCTACGCGGCCGTCGAGCAGCTCACGCGTCCGACGCTGCGCGACCGGCCCGTGCTCGTCGGCGGGTCCGGGCCCCGCGGGGTCGTGGCCGGGGCCAGCTACCAGGCCCGGGTGTTCGGGGCCCGGTCGGCGATGCCGATGGGGCAGGCGCGGCGGCTCTGTCCGCAGGCCGTCGTCCTGCCGCCCCGCGGCGGGCTCTACTCGGCGGTGTCGGAGCAGGTGATGGCCGTGCTCGCCGAGGCGGCGCCGATCGTCGAGCCCGTGTCCCTGGACGAGGCGTTCCTCGAGCCGCCCGCGCTGGCCGGGGCCTCGGTCGCCGAGGTGGAGGAGTTCGCCACCGCCCTCCGCGCGGCGGTGCGCACGCGGACGGGGCTTCCGGCGTCCGTCGGCGCCGGCTCGGGCAAGCAGCTCGCCAAGATCGCATCCGAGCTGGCGAAGCCGGACGGGCTGCGGGTGGTCGCTCCGGACGAGGAGCAGCACGTGCTGGCGCCGCTCCCGGTGCGCGCGCTGTGGGGAATCGGGCCGGTCGCCGAGACCGCGCTGCACCGGCTCGGGGTGCGCACCGTCGGCGCCTTGGCCGCGCTGGACCGGCGCGAGGCCACGGACGTCCTCGGCGTCGCGATCGGCACGGAGCTGCACCGGCTCGCCCGCGGCATCGACGAGCGGCCGGTCGCGCCGCGGGGGGCGGCGAAGCAGGTCAGCGCCGAGACCACCTTCGACGCCGACCTCACCACGATGACGGCCGTGCACGACGCCGTCGCGCGGATCACCGAGGCCGCACACCGGCGGCTGGTGTCGTCGGACCGGGCGGCGCGGACGGTCACCGTCAAGATCCGCAGAACGGATTTCGCCACCCACACCCGCTCCGAGACCGCGACGCTCGCGACCGCGGATCTTGCGACGCTGACCGCCGTCGCCCAGCGACTGGCCCGCGGTGCGGTACCCGAGGGCGGGGTCCGCCTGATCGGGGTGTCGCTGGCGGGACTGGGCGAGGAGCCGCCGCCGGGGCTGTTCGACGGCCTCGGACCGGCCGACACCGATAACGACGCTGCGATTGACACAGTCGACGACACGGTCGACCTGCCCGATCCGGAAGCCGACGGGGGTGGAGAGAATGGCGCCGCCCAGCACGAGCCGGGCCGGGCGTGGCGGGCCGGCGACGACGTCTACCACCTCGAGCACGGGCACGGCTGGGTGCAGGGGGCCGGGCACGGGCGTGTCACCGTCCGGTTCGAGACCCGCAGTTCCGGGCCGGGACGCGCTCGCACCCTGGCCGCCGACGATCCCGCCCTGCGCTCTGCCGACCCGCTCGGCAGCCTCGCCTGACCGGCGCTACTCCACCGGACGCCAGGGCCGCGGCGGCAGCATCGGCAGGCCGCTCGGCGCGCACTGACCGCCGCGCTCCCCGGCCAGCCGGAAGATCAGCCAGCCGATCACCCCGGCCAGGATGGACCCGGCCAGGATCCCGATCTTGGCGTCGGCGACCAGCGCCTCGTCGTCGAGCGCGAGCTCCGTGACGAACAGCGCCACCGTGAACCCGATCCCCGACAGGCCCGCGCCGCCGATCAGCTGCCCCCACCGCAGCGTGTCCGGGACCCGGCCGAGCCCCGTCCGCAGTGCCACCCACGTCCCGATGATCACGCCGATCGGCTTGCCCACCACGAGGCCGATGACGATGCCCCACGTCACCGGCGACGTCGCGGCGGCCTGCAAGGTCTCCACGGTCAGCGCGACCCCCGCGTTCGCCAGCACGAACACCGGCACGATCACGTAGCTGCTCCAGGGCTGGATGCGCCGCTGGAGCCGCTCGTTCGGCGAGACCGCCTCGGTCACCGCGGCCTGCGCCGCGGCCGCGCGTCCCGGGGTGGGGTCGACGAGGAAGCTGCGGCCGGCCAGCTGCACGCGGGCGATGTCGCGCCTGCGCGGCGCATAGGCGTTGACCAACAGCCCCAACGTGACGCCGACGACGCTCGGGTGCACGCCCGACCGCAGCACCGCCAGCCACATGGCCACGCCGATCACCACGTAGACCGGCGTGCGCCAGAACTGCACGAACCGCAGCCCGAGCAGACAGGCGAACAGGCCGACGGCCAGCAGCAGCGCGACGACGTCGACCTCGTCGGTGTAGAACAGCGCGATCGCGAGGACGGCGCCGATGTCGTCGACGATGGCGAGCGCCAGCAAGAACACCCGCAGCTGGTCGGGACACCGCGGGCCGACCAGGGCGAGCACGCCGAGCAGCGCGGCCGTGTCCGTCGAGATCGGCACACCCCACGCCGCCGCACCCGGCCCGCCCGCGTTGAGAAGCAGGTACAGGCCGGCGGGCACCACGAGCCCCCCGAGCGCACCCAGCGCGGGCGCGATCAGCGCCCGGACCCCGCGTAGCTCGCCCAGGGTCGTCTCACGCGAGATCTCCAGGCCGACGCTGAGGAAGAACAGCACCATGAGCCCGTCGTTCACCCAGTGCCGCAGGTCGAGCCCGAACTCCGTGGCGCCGAGGCGCAGCGTGAGATCCGTGTGCCAGAACTCCTCGTAGTTGCCCACGAGGTTCGTCCACAGCAGAGCGAGAACGGCCGCCCCGAGAAGCAGCACCGCGGACCCGGCCTCGGTGCGCAGAAAGGACCGCGCTGCCCGGCTGAGCTCGCCGCGCTCGGCTAGGGTCGTGATCGCCACGGCCCGATCATTCCGTATCCCGACGAGGAGGCCCGCGATCACCGACCAGGTCACACGGCTGGACCCGCCCATCGGGCCCTACGACCACCTGGAGGGCGTGCTCGGCGCGGCGCACAGCCTGGTCGAGTACGGCGACTTCGAGTGCCCGTACTGCCGCGCGGCGGTCCCGGTCATCGCCGAGGTGCGTGCCCGCATGGGTGATCGGATGGTGTTCGCGTTCCGGCACTTCCCGCTCGCCGAGATCCACCCCTTCGCCCTCGCGGCGGCGCTGGCGGCCGAGGCCGCCGGGGTGCACGGGCAGTTCTGGCCGATGCACGACCGCCTGTTCTCGGGCGACGAGCCGCACCTGCGGCAGGCGGACCTGCGGGACTACGCCACCGAGATCGGGGTGACTCCGGAGAAGGTGGTGTGGCCGGCGACGCAGTTCGTCGAAGACCGGGTGGAGGCCGACTTCAACTCGGGGGTCCGCAGCGGGGTGCGCGGCACGCCGACGCTGTTCGTCGACGGCGTGCGGTACCGCGGCGACGTGACGGTCCGGGCCCTCCTCGCGGCGCTGGAGGGATGACGGTGCGCATCGCCACCTTCAACCTGCTGCACGGGCTGGACGTGCGCAGCAAGCGTGTCGACCTCGACGCGGCGGCCGAGGCGATCGAGGCGCTGGACGTGGACGTCGTGGCCGTGCAGGAGGTCGACCGCGGCCTGTCCCGCTCCGGTGAGCTGGACCAGGTCGCGGAGCTGGCCTCGCTGCTCAGCCGCACGGGGGTGTTCGCACCCGCGCTCCTCGGCGACCCGACACTGCACTGGACCCGCGGGCCGGGAGCCGACCCGGATCCGGGCGGCCCGGCCTACGGGATCGGCCTGATCAGCAGGCTGCCGGTGACGGCGGTCGCGATCGCGGCCCTGCCGGGCGGCGGTCCGGGGCAGGCCCGTCCCCGCCGCCCGGACGCGCGCCGTCCCCCGATCCCCTACCGGGACGGGGAGCCGCGGGCCGCGCTGCGGGTGACGGTGGAGGCGCCGTGGGGCGGCCCGGTCGCGGTCACGACGGCGCATCTGTCGTTCGTGCCGTGGCGGGGCCGGCGGCAGCTCGCCACGGTCGGCCGGTTCGCACGGGGCGGTCCGGACGGCGCGGTGGCCGCCGTGCTCCTCGGCGACCTCAACCTGCCACCACGAGTGGTCGAGCCGGCACTGCGACGCGGCGGCTGGCGGACTCTGCCGGCCGGACCCACGTTCCCGTCCTGGACCCCCGTCGCGCAGCTCGACCACGTGCTCGTCCGCGGCGGGATCGTGATGGAGGAGCTGAAGGCGGGGCCGGCGGGGCCCAGCGACCACCTGCCGCTGACGGCGAGCCTGCGCGCGATCGGCTGAGTACGAGCCTCCGGTCTATGCCTGGAAGGCCACCTTCACGACGTCCTGTGACATGAAGGTGGCCTTCCAGGCATACGAGCGCGCTACCCCGCGGCTCGCGCGCCATCGGCCGTCCAGCTGCGCACCACGCGCCGCCGCCCCTCGCCGCCCGACGCGAACGGCAGAGCTCCGAGGGCGGCACCCAGGCCGACGGCCTCGGCCAGGTCTGCACAGCCGCGCAGGTCCCCGGCCACCGCCGGATCCGACTCGCACCACGCCGCGGCCAGCACCCAGGCGAGCTGCGCCCAGGCCACGAGGTCGCCCTCGCGATGCCCGGGACCGCCGGTCACCGCGACGAGCAGCGGCGCGCCGTCCGGCGCGATCACGATCTCGGCGGCGTCGAGCGCGCCGTGCCCGAGCCCACGCATGTGCAGCGCCCGCAGCGCCCGTCCGACGGCGCTGAGCACGGCGGCGGCGTCGCCCGGTCCCAGGCCGAGATCGGCGCCATGGCTCAGCAGGTCGTCGACGGTCGGGCCGGACGGCACCGGGGTGGCGACCCAGACGCGGCCGCCGTCCTCCAGCACGCTCGCGATCGGCATGAGGCCCGGCAGCTCGAGCCTGCGCATGCGGCGCACGGCGCTCGCATCGGCGCCGGACGGCAACCGCAGCAACGCTCCCGGACCGTCGACCGGGAGGAACCAGGTGCCCTGCGCCGTCTCCCGCACGGCCGGCCCGGGCGAGGGGCGCTGGAAGGCCTGGTACGTCGGCCGACGCTCGGCGGTCGTGGTGCACATCATCCGGGCGTCGGTCACCTGGGCCGTCCTTCCCCCCGCGATCCCGAGCGGGACCGTTCGTAGAAAAGACTCGCTCCCCGCGCGAAGACGTTACGCCCTGCGGCCGAGTCGTGACCTCCTGTTGACGGAACCGATTCCGTGAATCGGGCTCAACCGCCGGTCTTGTCCACCACTCCTGCCGCGTCGAAGGTGGCGACGTCCTGCAGCGCCCGCGCCGCGCCCGCCACCACCGGCAGCGCGAGCAGCGCCCCCGTGCCCTCACCGAGGCGCATTCCGAGGTCCAGGAGCGGGGTGGCGCCCAGCGACGCCAGCGCCCGGGCGTGCCCCGGCTCGGCGGACACGTGCCCGGCCAGGCAGTATCCGACGGAGGCGGGGGCGAGCCCGCCCGCCACGAGCGCAGCGGCACCGGCGTTGACCCCGTCGAGCAGTACCGGCACGCCTGCCGCCGCCCCGCCGAGCACGAACCCCGCGAGCGCGGCGTGCTCGAACCCGCCGACGGCCGCGACGACGCCGAGCGGATCGGCCGGGTCGGGGGCGTGCAGAGCCAGCGCCCGGCGCACCACGTCGGTCTTGCGCGCGAGCGTCTCGTCGTCGATCCCGGTCCCCCGCCCGGTGACCACAGCCGGATCCGCTCCGGTGAAAGCGCAGATCAGCGCGGCTGCGGGCGTCGTGTTCGCGATGCCCATGTCGCCGGTCACGACGCACCGGTGCCCCTCGTCGACGAGTTCGTGGGCGACGGCGATGCCGGCCGCGACGGCCCGGCGGGCCTCGTCGCGGGTCATCGCCGGCCCGGTGGTCATGTCGGCCGTGCCCGCGGCCACCCGCCGGTCCCGGAGATCGGGGTGGGCGTCGAGGGGTGTGCGGACACCCACGTCCACCACGGTCACGCTCGCGCCGACCTGCCGGGCGAAGGCGTTGACGACCGCTCCGCCTGCCAGGAAGTTCGCCACCATCTGCGCCGTGACCTCCTGCGGCCACGGCGTGACGCCTTGGACGTGGACGCCGTGGTCGCCCGCGAAGACCGCGACGGCCGCGGGCTCCGGTAGCGGCGGCGGGCACTCCCCGGCAATGCCCGCGAGGGCGACGGCGAGGTCCTCGACGCGGCCGAGCGCACCGCGGGGTTTGGTCATGCGGTCGAGCCGGTCCTGGGCCGCGGCCCGGGCGTCGGCACTGACGGGGCGGACGGCCGCAACCGTCTGGGCGATGATCTGGGCGGCATCGGGCACCCGCCGAGCCGACCACGGGCGTCCGCGGGCGGTCAAGGGGACCTCCGTCTCCACGTCAGGGGACATTCCGGCCACCCGGGCGGGCCGAGACGCGCGACGTCGCGAATTGGTCTCCCACGTTTGACA
The DNA here is from genome assembly GCF_031845345.1 of Pseudonocardia charpentierae. NCBI lineage: Bacteria > Bacillati > Actinomycetota > Actinomycetes > Pseudonocardiales > Pseudonocardiaceae > Pseudonocardia > Pseudonocardia charpentierae. The sequence continues at coordinate 198,895 of NZ_JAVREJ010000008.1, forward strand.
CACGCCCGTAACAGGGATCCCCGGGACAACGGTCGCCCGATCGGGTGGGCCGTGCGTCACACGGAGGAGAGCCCGGTGAGTGGCACTGCGGTCGTCCTGATCATCGTCGTCCTGCTGGTCCTCGTCGCGCTCGGGGTGGTGCTGTCCCGGCGCCGGCGCTCGTCGCAACTGCAACAGCACTTCGGCCCCGAGTACGAGCGCAGCGTCGCCGCGACGGGCGACCGCCGCGCGGCTGAGACCGAACTCGCCGAGCGGCGACAGCGCCGCGAGGAGTTCGACGTCCGCGACCTGAGCACCGAGGAGAGCGGCCGCTTCCGCGAGTCCTGGAACGAGATCCAGCGCGGGTTCGTCGACGACCCGCGGCAGTCGCTGCGCTCTGCGGACCTGTTGGTCGCCGAGATCATGCGAGCCCGGGGCTACCCGGTCGACGACGACTTCGACCGGCGGGCCGACGACCTCTCGGTCGACCACCCCCGGGTCGTGCAGCACTACCGGGAGGCCCGGAAGGTCCGCGACGCCGACGGCGAGGTCGACACCGAGAGCCAGCGCACCGGCCTGACCTCGTACCGGTCGCTCATCAACGCCCTTCTGGGTGACGACGCCGACCACGACGCCGACCACGACGCCCGCCACGCCGGGACCGGACGCGACGACGTCCGTGACGACCGCAGCGACGTCCGGCCCGACGACGCGCGAGCCGACGACGACGCCCGGCGCGCCGACGACGCGACCGACCACACCGACGGCACACAGGCCGGCCGACACGCCCTGCACGACGAGCAGCGGACGACCGGCCCCGCCACCGACCCGACGGGGCAGCGGAGCCCCCGGACCGAGGAGCACACGCGATGACCGACCCTCGCAGCACACACCACGACGACGACCCCCGCGAGCACCGCGGCATCGGCCAGCGGATCATGGACGCCGTGCTCGGCGACCCCGCCGACCAGCGGCACGACGACCCGGCCGGCGCCCGGCGCGACGACCCCGCGGACACCCGTCAGGTCGATGCGGACCGCCCCGGCGGTGGCGTGGGCGGAGGCGACCAGCCCCGGGGCGAGTACGCCTCGTACGAGCAGGCCATGCGCGACCACTCCGCAGGCGGCGCCACGCTGGAGGACCGCGGCTCCGTGCAGGACGTCGACACCCGGCGCGACACCGCCGGGTACGGCTACGCCGACGACGCCCGTCGGGACTCCGGTCAGGCCGGGCTCGCCGACGACGCCCGCCGCGACGCCGGCCAGGCTGGGTACGTCGACCGGCGCGAGGCCGCCCGGGACGCCGGCTACGACGCCCGCGACACCACGACCGGCACGACCACCGGCACCACGACCGGCGCGGACCGCGACTTCGTGACCCCGAGCTACGACCCCGACCGGGACCGCGGGTACGACCCGCAGGCGGCAGGCACGGCGATGGACGACCGGGCCGGGGCCGGCACGCGCGGCGACGCCGACCGCGACTTCGGGTCAAGCAGGGGCGATCAGGACCGCGAGTACGCCCCGCAGGCCTCCGGAGCGCTGACGGATCCCGCAGCCGGTCCGGTCGCCCGCAACACCCCCGGTCCCCACCAGGGCGACGCGGACTACGACACCGCCCGCGACACCGGCTACGTCGACGACCAGCGCGGCGACGCGTCCCGCGGCTACGACCCGGCGCAGGACACCGGCTACGTCGACGCATCGCGGGCCGAGACGGACCGGACCACCGGTCGCCGGGACGACGACTACGACACGGGCCGGGTAGACACCGCTGGGCAGGACACCACCGGCCGCGTCAGCACCGAGCGGGTCGACGCGGACCGCTCGGACACGCACCGTGGAGCCGGGGTGGCCGCGGGAGCCGCGGGCGCCGGAGCCGTCGCCGCGGCGGCGTTCGGGGGCGGCCGTGGCGACAGTGACCGCGACACCGACCGCGGCGCGAGCTTCAGCAACGTGGACGACACCGCGACCGTCGACGGCACCGACACCGGCCGAAGCACGCCGGACACCGGGAGCGGCGCCCAGGCCGGTATCGCCGAGGAGAACGGCGAGTCGGGCGGCCGGGAGCGGCTCGTGCCCGCCGATCGCGCCGACGACTACGGCTCGCGGTGGGACGCGCTGAAGGGCGACTTCGTCGACGAGCCGCGCCGGGCCGTCCGCCAGGCCGACGAGCTGGTGGGTGAGCTGCTCGACGAGCTCCAGCGGCTGTTCGCCGACCAGCGCCACACCCTGGAGCAGGGCTTCGACCACGAAGGCGCCTCGACCGAGGACCTGCGGCTGGCCCTGCGCCGGTACCGCAGCTTCTTCGACCGGCTGCTGTCCTTCTGACCCGCTGACCCGCTGACCCGCTGACCCCGCCCGTCGGGCCGCCCCGGTGCTTCCGGTGCGGCCCGACAGGTCGCTCCGGAGCCGATGTGCTCCCGAAGACCGATCTGTCCGACGCCGGGCCGGGCCTGCACCTGCCGGCCTGGTTCGTGCCCGCTACTCCGACACGGGCCCGTCGACCAGACCGGCGACCGGGCCGATCACGATCACTGCGGGCGGCGCGATCTCGTGCGCCCGGACGTCCGCAGCGGCCTCGGCGAGCGTCGTCCGCAGGGTCCGCTGGATCCGGGTGGTGCCGTCCTGCACCACCGCCACCGGCGTGTCGGCGGGGCGCCCGCCCGCCAGCAGGGCGTCGGCGAAGGCCCCGATCCGCTCGACGCCCATCATCAGCACCAGAGTCCCCCGCAGCCGGGCCAGCGCCGTCCAGTCCGTCAGGCTCTGCGGGTGGCCGGGCGCGACGTGCCCTGACACGACCACGATCTCGTGGGCGACCCCGCGATGGCTGACCGGCACGTCGGCGACGGCCGGAACGGCGAACGCGCTGGTCACGCCCGGCACCACGGTCACGGGCACCCCCGCTTCCACGCAGGCCTGGACCTCCTCGAACCCGCGGCCGAAGACGTACGGGTCGCCGCCCTTGAGCCGCACGACGAACCGGCCCGCCCGGGCGTGCTCGACGAGCAGCTCGTTGATCCGGGCCTGGTTCATCGCCCGTCCGTAGGGGATCTTCGACGCGTCGATGACCTCGACGTGCGGTGCGAGCTCGTCGAGCAGGTCGCGGGGGCCGAGGCGGTCGGTGACGACGACGTCCGCGCGGGCCAGGAGCCGCCGTCCGCGCACTGTGATCAGCTCCGGGTCGCCGGGGCCTCCTCCGACCAGGGCGACCCCGGGCCGCACGGGCTCGGCGTCCTGGTCCACCCGCACGGCCCCGGCCTGCAGCGCCTCGATCAGGGCGGTGCGCACCGCGGCAGAACGGCGCGGGCGGCCTCCGGAGAGCACACCGACGGTCAGTCCGTCGTGCTCCCCGACGGCCGGGGTCACCGCACTGCCGCCAGGGGCGTCGTCGGCGCGGACGCAGAACACCCGCGCCGCCTCGGCCGCGGCGGCGACCGCGGCGTTGACCTCCCCGTCGTCGGTGGCGGCGAGTACGTACCAGGCGCCGTCGAGGTCACCGGCGCGGTAGGGGCGCGCGGTCCAGCGCAGCTCCTTCGCGGTGGCCATGCCCTCGACCGCGGGCGTCACCTCGGGTGCGACGACCTCGACGTCCGCGCCGGCCGCGAGCAGGGCCGGGAGGCGTCGCTGGGCGACGGTGCCGCCGCCGACCACCACCACGCGTCGGCCGGTGAGGCCGAGCCCCACCAGGTACGGGCGCTCGTCGCCGGTCATGCGCGCCCGCTCCCGGCGACGTGCCGCGACGACAGCGGTCGGGCCGGGGGATCGGCCGGTCCTGCGTGGACCGGCGACACGCTCGCGCGCACGGGACAACTCCTCCTCGGACGTCGCCCACCCGCCGCGGCGGTGGGCCTGGTGCGCGGGTGCCCTCCCCGGAGGCCGGTCACGGGGCAGTGCATCCCCGATCCTTCCGGGGTTCGCGCGGCCGAACGGCTCCGATCATAACCGCCCGGGGCGGTCGGCGAGCCGCTGCGCGTGCTGCCTCACACCGCCCGACAGTCGCACTGCGGCACGTGACCTGGACGAACGGCCCACTCGTCGGAACCTATCCGACGGTTGTGCCACTCGTCCGAAAGGCGAGGCCGTGCCGGGAAGATCCCGAGACCCGCCGGGCCAGGCGTGCGACCGCGCCGGGCGACCCCGCCGGATGGGTGTGGAGGAACGACGCGTGCACTCCCCCGGCCACGAAGCCCTCCGGTTCCCCGCCGCGCCATCCCCACGCCGGAGCGGTCCCGGCCCGCGGCGTCACCGCGCAGTGGTGGAACTCGTGCCCCGCCACCCGCTGCCCGGCCGCGAACGGCACGGAGGCCGAGAGCGCGACCGCGGCGCGGTATCCGAGGGTGAGCCGCCCGGTCATGGCGGCGGTGGCCGGGAGGACACCGCACAGGGGGTGGCCGTCGAGGTCGGCGCAGAGGTACAGCAGCCCGCCACACTCCGCGTGCACCGGAGCACCGGACGCGGCGAAGGCCGCGACGTCGGAGATCAGCGGGACGTTGGCCGACAGCGCGGCGACGTGCTCCTCGGGGAAGCCGCCGGGCAGCACGAGCGCCGCCGTGCCGTCGGGCAGGCGCTCGTCGTGCAACGGGTCGACGACGGCGACCTCGAGTCCCGCGGCCGCGAGCAGTTCGACGTGCTCGGCGTAGCCGAAGGTGAACGCTGCACCCCCCGCGACCGCCACCACCGGCCGGGCTGATGTAGCGAAAGCGGCTTTCGGTGCACTCAACGCAGCGAAAGCGGCGTTCGGTACATCCGGCGCGGCCTCGGTGAGCTCCGCCGCCGGATCCCAGGCGGGCCCCGGGGGGATCGGCTCGGCCAGGCGGACCACCGCGTCGAGATCGACGTGCGCCGCCACCAGGTCGGCCATCGCCTCCACCGCCGCCGTCGCCGCCGACCCGTGCTCGACCGCCGTCACCAGCCCGAGGTGCCGCGACGGCACGGCCAGCTCCGCGCGCCGCGGGAGCGCCCCCAGCACCGGCAGCCCAACCTCGTCGCACGCGGCGCGCAGCACCGCCTCGTGCCGCTCGCTGCCCACCCGGTTGAGCACCACCCCCGCGACCCGGGTCGCGGGGTCGAACGACCGGAAGCCGTGCAGCAGCGCCGCCACGCTGCGCGACTGCCCGCGGCAGTCGACCACCAGCACCACCGGCACCCCGAGCAGGCCGGCCACATGCGCAGTCGAGCCGTGCCCGTCGGCCAGGCGCCCGTCGAACAGGCCCATCACGCCCTCGACCACGGCCACCTCGGCGCCTGCCGCGCCGTGCCGGAACAGCGGCGCGATCCGGTGCTCGCCGACCAGCACCGGATCCAGGTTCCGGCCCGGCCGCCCCGCCGCGAGGGTGTGGTAGCCGGGGTCGATGTAGTCGGGCCCGACCTTGAACGGCGCCACGGACGTCCCGCGTCGGCGCAGCGCGGCCATCAGGCCGGTGGCGACCGTCGTCTTCCCGCTGCCCGACGCCGGGGCCGCTACGATCAGGGCCCGCGTCATTCGTGCCCGAGGATCGGGTGCGGCACGTACGGCGCCTCCAGCGCGGCGACCTCGTCGCCGGTCAGCGTGACGTCGACGGCCGCAATCGCGTCGTCGATCTGCCCCGGCTTCGTCGCGCCGACGATCGGCGCCGTCAGCGCGTCCTTCTGCAGCATCCAGGCCAACGCGACCTGGGCCATCGGCAGGTCACGCGCCTTCGCGACGTCGACGAGCGCGCGCACCACGGCGTCGTCGGCCTCGCCGTACATCTTGCGGGCGTAGACGTCGCTGTTCGCGCGGGTCGTCGTCCGCTCCTCCGGTGGCTTCGCCAGCCGCCCCCGCGCCAGCGGGCTCCACGGGATCACCCCGACGCCCTGGTCGAGGCACAGCGGGTGCATCTCCCGCTCCTCCTCGCGGTAGAGCAGGTTGTAGTGGTCCTGCATCGCGACGAACCGGGTCCAGCCGTTGCGCTCCGCGACGTGCTGCGCCTTCGCGAACTGCCACGCGAACATGCTCGACGCCCCGATGTAGCGCGCCTTGCCGGCGCGCACGACGTCGTGCAGCGCCTCCATCGTCTCCTCGATCGGGGTGTGCGGATCCCACCGGTGAGTCTGGTAGAGGTCGACGTGGTCCGTACCGAGCCGGCGCAGCGACGCGTCGATGGACGCCAGCACGTGCTTGCGCGAGAGCCCGCGGTCGTTCGGGCCGGGGCCCATCGGGTTGAACACCTTGCTCGCGAGCACGTAGTCGTCGCGGCTCCCGAAGAACTCGCGCAGCAGCGTGCCCGTGACCTCCTCGCTGACTCCGTCGGAGTACATGTCGGCGGTGTCGAAGAAGATCACGCCGGCGTCGACGGCACTGCGGACCAGCGGGCGCGCGGAGTCGAGGTCGAGCACCCAGTCCCGCCAGGCCGACGACCCATAGCTCATCATCCCGAGGCAGATCCGCGAGACCTGCAGACCGCTGGCTCCCAGTCGCGTGTACTCCACGCGATCGACCCTAACCCCGGCCGGGCATCTCCACCGGGATCCCGGTCGGCTCCACCGCGGCCGCCTGCCGGGTGTCGTAGGTGACGAAGGCGCTCACCGTCTTGCCGGAGGCGACCAGCACCTCGGCGGTGGCCAGGTGGACTGCGTCGAGCGACCGGAGGGCGTCGGTGACGTATGCGCCGGCGGTGGCGCGGACCGAGGCGTCCATCTCGATGCGAACGATCCGGGCGAGGACGACCGGCATGATGGCGAGGCGGGCCGGAGCGGACCGGCGCAGAGCGCGCGGTACCTCGACCTCCGCGAGCACCGAGGTCACCGGCGCCTCGTTCCGGTCGTTGAGCCAGTCCGCCAGCACCCGGCTCTCCGCCTCGATCTTGATCAGCTTCACGATCGCGGAGCTGTCGAGGTAGATCACCAGCGCTCGTCGTCGCGCAGCGCGGACAGCAGCTCGCCCGCTTCCGGGCCGTCGTCGAGCGGACCGTCCGGGACCTCGAACGGGGCGCTGATCGTCGCAGGGACGGCGCGGCCGGCCGCAACGAGATCGGTCACCTCGTCCAGCTTGCCGCTCGTGACCGGAACCAGCCGGGCGATGGGACGGCCCCGAGAGGTGATCTCCAGTGACTCCCCGCGCTCCACCCGCGCCAGCACACCGGCGGTGTCCTGGTTGAGCTGACGGACGGGGATGCTCTCCACGCTCACCAGCGTACTACTCGAGTAGTACGACGGTCACCACTCGATCCCGCGCTGGCCCTTCTGCCCCGCGTCCATCGGGTGCTTGACCTTGGTGGTCTCCATGACCAGGTCGGCGGCCTCGATCAACTCCGGCGCGGCGTCGCGGCCCGTGATGATCACGTGCTGCCGGCCCTCCCGGCGGGCCAGCACGTCGACGACCTCGGCGACGTCCACCCAGCCCCACTTCATCGGGTAGGTGAACTCATCGAGCACGTACACCTCGTGGGCCTGCGTCTCGATCCGGCGGCGGATCTCGCTCCAGCCCTCGCGCGCCTTCGCTGCGTGGTCGTCGTCGGTGCCCTGTTTGCGGGTCCACGACCAGCCCTCGCCCATCTTGTGCCACTCGACCGGCCCGCCCTCTCCGGTCTGCTCGTGCAGGGCTCCGAGCGCACGGAAGGCCGTCTCCTCCCCCACCCGCCACTTGGCCGACTTCACGAACTGAAACACCCCGATCGACCAGCCCTGCGCCCATCCCCGCAGCGCGAGGCCGAACGCGGCGGTCGACTTGCCCTTCATCTCGCCGGTGTGCACCACCAGCAGGGGGCGGTTGCGGCGCTGGCGGGTGGTGAGGCCGTCGACGGGGACGGCGACGGGTTGGCCCTGCGGCACGATGTCCTCCTCAGGCGGCGCGGGCCGCGTGCACGACGCCGGCGACGCGGTCGGCCGACAGGTCGGCGAGGGCGATCAGCGGCGCGGCCGCCGCAGCGGCGATCCCGGCGGCCAGGCCGAGGCGCACCGGCCCGGCCTCGCAGTCGACGACGACCGTGGCGATCCCGTCCGCGGCCAGCAGTGCAGCGGCACGGCAGGCGTCGCGGACCGGGTCGTTGCCCGGGCGGGCGGCGACGGTGGCCCGGCCGTCGGTCATGATCACCAGTAGCGCGCGGCGGCGGGGATCTCGGAGCCGCTCGGCCGCGAGCAGCCGGCGGGCCCGCAGCAGACCCTCGGCCAGCGGCGTGCGGCCCCCGGTGCGCAGGGCGGCGAGCCGGGCCTGCGCGATCGGGACGCTGGACGTCGGCGGGAGGACGACCTCGGCACCCGTACCGCGGAAGGTGACGAGCCCGACCTTGTCGCGGCGTTGGTAGGCGTCGCGCAGCAGCGACAGCACGGCGCCGGAGACCGCCGACATGCGGCGGCGGGCCGCCATCGACCCTGACGCGTCGACGGCGAACAGCACGAGGTTGCCCTCGCGGCCCTCGCGCTCGGCGCGGCGCAGGTCGCCGCGTTGCAGGACGAGCCCGGCGCCCTCCCGGCCGCGGCTCCGCTGATGCGGCGCGGCGGCCGCGACGGTGGCGGGCAGGTGCAGCTCGACGGCGCGGCAAGGCGTGCCGTGCGTCGGACGGACGACCCGGCCGGAGTCGGTGCGGGCGCGTGACCGCTTGCCGGGCGCGCCCTCGCCGACGCCGGGGACCTCGAGCCGGCGGGCCCGGAACGGCGTCGACGGCGGGGGCGCGGGCGTCGGGGACCCGTCGCCGGCCGGACGGGGGGCGTGCGGAGACCGACCGGACGCGTCATCGGGCAAGTCAGACCGACCCGACGCCGCGTTCGCTCCGTCCGGGGCGTCGGCGGCGCCCTCTGGAGCGCCCTCCGGGGCGCCACCACCGGGACCGTCGGGATCCGGCCCGTCGGGCTCCGGCTCGGGATCGGCGCCGTCGAGGGCCTCGTCGAGCGCCTGCTCGTCCATCCCCGGCTCGTCGAACGGGTCGCGGCGCCGCCGGTGGGGCAGCGCCAGCCGGGCGGCCGCCCGGACGTCGTCCTTCGCAACGGCCTCGGCCCCGCGCCAGGCGGCGTGCGCCGTCGCCGCGCGGGCGATCACGAGGTCCGCCCGCATGCCGTCGACGTCGAACGCCGCGCAGATCGCGGCGATCCGGCGCAGCTCGGCGTCGGGCAGCACCACCGACGCCAGCCGCGCACGCGCGTCGGCGATCCGACGCGCCGTCTCCGCCTCGGCGTCCGCGAACGTGGCGACGAAGGCGGCCGGGTCGGTCTCGAACGCCATCCGCCTGCGCACGACCTCCACCCGCGTGTCGACGTCGCGGGAGGCCCGGACCTCCACGGTGAGCCCGAACCGGTCGAGCAGCTGCGGGCGCAGCTCGCCCTCCTCCGGGTTCATGGTCCCGACCAGCAGGAACGACGCCGCGTGCGACACCGACACGCCGTCGCGCTCGACGTGCGCGCGCCCCATGGCGGCGGCGTCGAGGAGCAGGTCGACGAGGTGGTCGTGCAGCAGGTTGACCTCGTCGACGTAGAGCACGCCGCGGTGCGCGTCGGCGAGCAGGCCGGGCTGGTAGGCGCGGACGCCCTGCGCCAGCGCGCGCTCCAGGTCCAGCGACCCGACCAGCCGGTCTTCGGTCGCGCCGACGGGCAGCTCGACCAGCCGCGCGGGGCGCGCGTGCACGGCCGAGGGGGGCGTCGCGAGCAACGCCAGGCCGTCGCGCCGGCGCACCTCGGCGTCCGCGCGGTCGTGGCCGTCGCAGCACACCCCGAGAGGTCCCGGGGCGGCGTGCGGCCCGTCCGGGCACCGCGGGTCCGGGGCCGCCGGGTCGCAGGAGAACCGGCAGTCGGGCACGACCGCGACGTCCGGCAGCAGCGCGGCGAGCGCGCGCACCGCCGTGGACTTCGCCGTGCCCTTCTCCCCCCGCACCAGCACCCCGCCGACGCCGGGATGGACGGCGTTGAGCAGGAGCGCCAACCGGAGGTCGTCGTGGCCGACGACGGCGGAGAAGGGGAACCGGACGACGTCTCTGTCATCCGATGCGACGCGCGGTGCTGTGGAAGTCATCACGGCGAGCGTGCCAGACCGGAGGTCACCGTCGGGAGATCCGGCGGGGTGCCGTGACCGATCACATGCCGCAGGGCCGCGGTGTCGAGGTGGTCCGCGACGAGATCGCCGAGCAGGTCGAGCTGGGCGGCGCGCTCGGCGGGGAACGACGTGTCGGGCGCGACCCGGAACCCGCTGCGGCCCGCCTGCTCCGCGACGCGGACCAGCAGGGCACGGCGGAACCCGTCGTTCTCGAGCAGCCCGTGCCAGTGCGTGCCGAGGACGGCGCCGGCGTCCGATCCCTCGCCGTCGAGAAGGAGTGGGTCTCCCGAGCGCACCACCCGGCCGTGGTGGATCTCGTACCCGCCCACCTCGTGCCCCCACGCGGTGCCCGTGGGGTTCGCCAGCACCTTGTCGGCCGCGAACTCGACGTCGAGGTCGAGCAGGCCGAGACCGTCCGCCGACCCGCCCTCGACCCCGTGCGGATCCGCGATCACCCGCCCGAGCATCTGGTAGCCACCGCAGATCCCCAGCACCGGTCGCCCCGCCTTCGCGTGCGCGACGACCGCGTCCGCCAAGCCCGTGCGCCGCAGCCACGCCAGGTCCGCCACGGTCGCCTTGGAGCCGGGCAGCACGACGAGGTCCGCGTCCTCGATCCGCGACGGCTCGGTCACGTACCGCACCGCGACCCCCGGTTCGCACGCCAGCGCCTCGGCGTCCGTCGCGTTGGAGATGCGTGGGAACCGGACCACGGCCACCCGCAGCCACTGCGCCCCGTGCGCGGCCGCCGGCCGGCCCAGCACCCCGTCCGTGACCGCCGCGAGCGAGTCTTCGGCGTCGAGCCACAGTCCGTCGGCCCATGGCACGACACCGAGCGTCGGGCGGCCGGTGAGCGCCCGCAGCTGGTCGAGCCCCGGCGCGAGCAGGGCGGGGTCGCCGCGGAACTTGTTGACGACGAAGCCCGCGATCCGCGCCTGGTCTGCGGGCGAGAGCACGGCGACCGTCCCGAACAGGTGCGCGAGCACACCGCCACGGTCGATGTCGCCGACCACCACCACCGGCAGATCGGCAGCCTGCGCCAGGCCCATGTTGGCGATGTCGGTGGCCCGCAAGTTGATCTCGGCCGGCGAGCCGGCACCCTCGCAGACGACCACGTCGAACCGCGATCGCAGGTCGGCCAGGGTCGCGGTGACGACCTCGAGCAGCGCGGCCTTGCGCTCCCGGTACGACATCGCGCTGACCGTCCCCTGCGCCCGCCCGAGCACCACCACCTGCGACGACCGGTCGCTGCCCGGCTTGAGCAGCACGGGGTTGAACGCGACGCTCGGCTCGAGCCCGCAGGCGTGCGCCTGCATCGCCTGGGCCCGCCCGATCTCGCCGCCGTCGGCCGTCACGACCGAGTTGTTGCTCATGTTCTGCGCTTTGAACGGGGCGACCGACACCCCCTGGCGCACCAGCCAGCGGCAGATGCCTGCGACCAGCGCGCTCTTGCCCGCGTCCGAGGTCGTGCCCGCCACGAGCAGCGCGCCCCGGAGTGCTGTGCCGACGGTCGCATGGCTCACCGGGATACCGTAGGCATGTGCGGTTCCTGCTGCGTCCCGGCTGGCTGGCCTTCATCGCGCTGGTGGTCGGCTTCGCGGTGGCCTGCTACACGCTGCTCGCGCCGTGGCAGTTCGGCCGCGAGGACCAGCGGGAGGCCCAGGAGCGGGCGATCGCGACCGCCGACGCGACGCCCGCCGTGCCGCTGGCCGAGCTCGTCCCGGCCGGATCGGGGGTGACCCCGGAGCTGGAGTGGCGGCAGGTGACGGTCACCGGCACCTACCTGCCCGACGCCGAGGCCGCGGTCCGGCTGCGGACGGTGGACGGCAAGCCGGCGGTCGAGGTGCTCACCCCGATGCGGCTCGACGACGGCCGGATCGTCGCCGTCGACCGTGGCCTGGCGCCGGTCACGGACGGCGGGGCGGTGCCCGTGTACGCGGCGCCGCCGGATGGCACCGTCACGCTGACGGCGCGGCTGCGCCCGGACCAGCGGGATCCGTCGGACCGCCCGATCGTCCGGGGGGAAGGAGCCCCGCAGCTCTACGCCCCCGACTCGCGCGTCGTCGGCGCGACGGCGGGGCTGGACATCGTTCCCGGGATCCTCCAGCTGCCGGCGGAGCAGCCCGGAGTGCTCGTTCCGGTGCCGGTCGGCCCGTCGGTGGCCGACGCCGCGCCGTTCACGAACTTCTCCTACGCCCTGCAGTGGCTGACGTTCGGGCTGATCGCGCTGGTGGCCCTGGGCTACTTCATCCGGCTGGAGATGCTGCAGCGCCGGTCCGGTGGCCGCCGGGCACACCGGACGGCCGTGCGCCAGGCACTGGCGGGCGACGACGTCCCGCCCGAGCGGCCCTGATTCCTCTCGTCGCCGGTCGCAGGCCGTAGCCCCACTGCCACCGCAACCGCCAGAACGGTCGACGCCGCGCCCACGAGCCGGGACAGGCGTGCCGCCCGGCGCAGGTCTGCCGGGCCGGGCGACGGGCCGTCGCCCAGGCGCGGCCGCTCCTCCGCGCCGTGTGCGTACACGGTCCGCCCGCCGAGCGTGACACCGAGCGCCCCAGCCGCGGCGGCCTCCACCGGCCCGGCGTTCGGGCTCGGGTGCGCCGCCGCGTCCCGCCGCCACGCGCGCAGCGCCGCCCGCGGCGACCCGCCGACCGCCGGCGCCACGGCCGCCGTCAGCAGCGCGCACACGCGCGCCGGCAGCAGGTTGGCCACGTCGTCGAGGCGGGCGGCCGCCCACCCGAACCGCCGGTACCGGGCCGAGCGGTGCCCGACCATCGCGTCGAGCGTGTTCACCGCCCGGTAGCCGAGCAGGCCGGGCACTCCGGCCACGGCACCCCAGAGCAGCGGGGCGACGACGGCGTCCGACGTGTTCTCCGCCATCGACTCCGTGCCCGCCCGCGCGATCCCGGCCGCGTCGAGTGCCGACGGGTCGCGTCCGCAGAGCCCCGGCAGCCGCGTCCGGGCCGCGGCGAGGTCGTCGCGGTCGAGTTCGGCGGCCAGCGCCGCGCCTTCCCGGGCGAGCGACGTCCCGCCGAGGACGACCCAGGTCGCCACAGCGGTCGCCGCAGTCCGTGCCACGCTGCCCCGAGCCACCTCTTCGGCTCCGACACCCAGCGCCACGGCCCCGCCGACCAACACCACGACGTGCGCGACACCGGCGCTGCGCCGGTCGGCGTAAGCGCGCCGCTCCAGTGCGGCGGCCGCCGACCCGAACCCGGCCACCGGATGCCGGCGCCGAGGATCACCGAAGACGGCGTCGGCGACGACCCCGAGCAGCAGGCCGACGGCGCGAGCGGGCGGGAGCGCGATCACCCGGTCGACGCTACGACGCGGGGTACCGCGCTCAGGCGTCGCGGTCGGTGTCGATCGCCCGCGTCAGGTTCTGCTCGTGCACCTGCTGCGCCTGCATCGCGATCCGGTGCAGGCTGCACGGCCACGTCTCCCCCGAGCCGGTCGCGCTGCGGCATGCGCTGCAGCGTCCGAACCGGTCCGGGACGTGTGCGGCGAGCAGCCGACGCCACACTCCCGGCATCTCGGCCATGACCTCGGCCATCGGGACCGCCGGTCTGCCGTCGTCGTCCTGCTCCTCCACGTCGCCCCCTCGCACCGCATGCTCGGGCGCCACCGTGCCCGGAGCGCGCCGATCCGTCCACTGTCGACGCCGTTGCTGCCGGTGTCCGATACCCCGCGTGCGGAGACGCACACCTAGAGTGTGAACTCCTCCGCCGGCGCCTGCCCCTCGGACCGTGTCGTCTCCCGGCCCCGCAGCTCGACGCGCCGGATCTTGCCCGAGATGGTCTTGGGCAGCTCGGCGAACTCCAGGCGGCGGATGCGCTGGTAGGGCGCGAGGTTGTCGCGGGCGAACTCCAGGATGGACCGGGCGGTGTCCGCCGACGCTTCGTACCCCGCGGCGAGCACGACGAACGCCTTCGGCACCGCCAGTCTCAACGCGTCCGGCGAGGGCACCACCGCCGCCTCCGCAACGGCCGGGTGCTCGATGAGCACGCTCTCCAGCTCGAACGGCGAGATCCGGTAGTCGCTGGCCTTGAACACGTCGTCGGCGCGCCCGACGTAGGTGATGTAGCCGTCGGCGTCGCGCTTCCCGACGTCGCCCGTGTGGTAGTACCCGTCGGCCGTGGCCCCGGCGGTCAGCTCCGCGTCGCCGGCGTAGCCGACCATCAGTCCCAGCGGCCGCTCCTTGAGCTCCAGGCAGATCTCGCCCTCCTCCGCCGGCGCGCCCGTCGACTGGTCGATCAACGCGACGGTGTAGCCGGGCACGGGCCGGCCCATGGACCCCGGCTTCACCGGCTGCCCCGGGGTGTTCGCGATCTGCACCGTCGTCTCGGTCTGTCCGAACCCGTCGCGAATGCGCACTCCCCACGCGCGCTCGACCTGCTCGATGACCTCGGGGTTGAGCGGCTCCCCGGCCCCCACGACCTTGGCCGGCGGATGGGGCAGACCGCTGAGGTCGGCCTGGATGAGCATCCGCCACACCGTCGGCGGCGCACAGAAGCTCGTGACGCGGCACCGGTCGAGGACCTCGAGGACGCCGGCCGCGTCGAACCGCGCGAAGTTCATCACCAGCACGCACGCCTCGGCCGTCAGAGGAGCGAAGAAGTTGCTCCAGGCGTGCTTCGCCCAGCCCGGCGAGGAGATGTTGAGGTGGACGTCGCCGGGCTCGAGCCCGATCCAGTACATCGTCGACAGGTGCCCCACGGGATACGAGGCGTGCGTGTGCTCGACGAGCTTCGGACGGGCCGTGGTTCCGGAGGTGAAGTAGAGCAGCAGCGGGTCGGCGGCGCGGGTGACGCCGTCCGGCGTGAACGCGGCTGCCGACGTCTCGGTCTCGGCGTAGTCCAGCCACCCTTCCGGAGCCCCGCCGACCGCGATACGGGTGTAGTCGCCCGGCAGCTCCGCGAAGGCGTCGGTGGCCGACGCCGCGACGACGACGTGCCGGGCGCCGCCGCGGTCCAGCCGGTCGCGCAGGTCCGCGGCCCGCAGCTGGGTGGTGGCGGGGATGACGACCGCGCCGAGCTTCATCGCGGCCAGCAGCGTCTCCCACAGCTCGACCTGGTTGCCGAGCATCAGGACGATGCGATCGCCACGCTGCACGCCCCATTCGCGGAGCGAGTTGGCCACCCGGTTCGACCGCTCCGCCAGCTCGGCGAAGGTCCAGTACGCCTCGGAACCGTCCTGCTCGACGATCCAGAGCGCCCGCCGCGCACCGCGCACCGGATCCGCGGCGACGGCGTCGATGTGGTCGAGCGCCCAGTTGAACGTGTCGAGCTCGGGCCACCGGAAGTCGCGGTAGGCGGTGTCGTAGTCGTCGCGGTGCGCGAAGAGGAACCCGCGCGCGGCGTAGAAGGCCTGTACGGAGTCGCCTGCAGCCATGACCCACCCTCACCGCTCGCCGCTCTGCTCGGCGAAACCCTAGCTACCGATCCCACTGACGACTGAACGGACGCCGCATTCGTCCACTCCTTCGAGTACACAACTGCTCCGGATGCAGCATTCGGCCGCCGAACGGCGATCCCCTGATCGACGTTGTCGTGCTAGCCAGGAGGTTGCCCCCGATGAACACCGAGATGACCCCGGAGACCGTCGCGCACGAGATGTTCACCGTGCTGCACGGGCAGCCGGCCCCGGTCGTCACCCGGTGGACCTACCGCGCGGCCGATCCGTTCGCGGTCACCCTGGGCGTCCGCGCCCGCGGCGACCGCTTCGTGGAGTGGCTCGTCGCGCGCGACCTGGTGATCGAGTCGCTGAACGGGCCGACGGGCTGCGGCGACGTGCGGATGAGCCCGCAGCAGGTCCAGGGCTACGACATCGTCGAGATCGAGATCCGCTCGACGGACGGGCGCGCGGTGCTGGAGGTCGACCGCGACATGCTGCGGGCGTTCGTCGTCGACGCGGTCGCCCTCGTCCCCGTGGGCGAGGAGGCGGCGCACATGGACCTCGACAAGGAGATCCTCAAGATCACGCGCAGCTGCGCGGGCTGACGGCCCGCGCTCCCTACCGAGTCGGGCCGCCGCCCCGGTAGCGCCGCGCGTACCGGTCGGCCTCGGCGTCACGTTCCGGGGCCCGCCGCTGGTCGCGAATCGACTTCGCGTAGCCCCGCGGGAAGCCGGCCTTCACGGCACGGTGCTCGACCGCCTCGTCGATGAAGGCCAGAACGTAGATCATCGCCACGAAGATGCCGCCGCAGACCGCCATGATGCGGATGCCGATGGAGCCGGGGATCAGCAGCCCGACGATCACCCCGACCGGCGTGGCCTGGACCAGGGCGCGGACGATCTGGCGCCACCACCACCCGGGGGCCGTGGTGTCGCGCAGCACCCAGTCGCGGTAGCGCGCCGGCAGCCCACCCCCGACCGCGTACCACAACCAGTGCAGCAGGTCCGGGCGTGCGGGACGGTCGGTGTCCACGTCTCCAGGATACGTCGCTCCACCGGCGCCGCGGGGATTGCAGGAAAGTGGCTTTGCTGCGGTCGGACCGCAGGAAAGTGGCTTTGCTGCAATCCCCGGCGCCCGCGTGGGCCGGGAGAGCGCGTCAGCGCGAGCCCGCCTCCGGGTCGTCCACCGGCTCCGCCGAGCCCTCGTCCGTCGCGCGCAGATCACGGGCGGCGTCCACTCGCGCGGCGTCGGCGGTGGGGTCCGCCGCGAGCGTCTCCGCCACGATCTCGTCGTCCACCCCCGCCTGGCCGCCCTCCTCGTCCGCCAGGGCGTCGGCGTCGGCCCCGAGGTCGACGATGTGGACCGCCGCCTCCTCGGCCGACGCCGCGCCGCCGTCGATGCCGACGTCCTGCCCCTCGATCGCGTCGGTCCGCTCCATCGCCCCGAGCTGCTCCGGGTCGGCCAGCCGGCCCGCCCGGTCGACGTCCACCGGCACCTCCTCGGGCACCTCGCGGGCCAGCCGCTCGTCGAGCGTCTCACCCGCGCGCTGCCCGGCCACGGTGAGCTCGTCGTCGTCGAGGGCATAGGGGCGGTCCGGCGGGGAGTAGCCGGCGTCCAGTCCGTCGACGTCGCCCGGTGGGCCCACCAGGGACTCGGACGTCTCCAGCTGGATCGCCGTGCCCAGGTCGGCTGCCTCGGGCTGTTCCTCGTAGTCGCGCTGAGCCATGGGGTCCGTTCCTCCCGGAGTTCGTCGCCGGCCTCGTCGTGCCGCCCGACCATCGCCCCGGCCTACCCCCGACGCCCGCGGCCTACTCCGTCGCGTCGTCGATGTCCGCGACCCGCCGGGTGTGCACCCGCACGCCGCCGCGCAGCCGACCACCGGTGTTGCGCGCCGCCCCCAGACAGGTCTCCGTCCAGAGGTTGAGCTGGATCTCCTTGGCCAGGAGCAGCTTGTTGTAGAGCAGGTGCGAGACGCGGTCGCCGGGGCGCGCCCACGACTCGATCTCGAACACGAACTCAGGCGCGGACTCCCCGCCCTCACAGAACGCCCGGAATTCGATCTGCCCCGCCTCGAGGTGGCCGGCGAGCGTCGCGAATCGGAACGAGGTGGGGGTCCGGTGCACGACCCGGACGGGACCGTCCCACGGTCCGGGCATCCGGACGACGTACTCGTCGCCGACCGCCATCGAGTCGCCCTCCTCGCGCGACTTGACGAACACTGCGGCGTTTTCGGGCGCCGCCGAGTTCGGGTCGGCGGCGAGCTGCGCGACCGCCTGCTCGGGGCCGATGCGCGAGTCGATCACGCGAACGGCGTACCGACGGTGCAGCAACGGGCCGACTCCGTCGGCGAGACCCTGGATGTCGTCGCGATCGACGCCGTCGGGGATCGGGGGCGGCAGGTCGCCCGGCCCGCCCTCCTCATCCCGGCGGTACACCGGCGTGACCCGCCACATGTACCGCCAGGTGATCAGCACCAGCCCGATCGGCCAGCGCAGCACGATCCCCAGACGCGTCGAGAGGCTTCCCGCTTGACGGGTGTAGCGCGAGCGTGACCACACGGCGACGTGGGTACCCGTCCAAGGTGATCAGCACTCCCGATCTCGTCCGCCGGGTGAACGTGAGCGGCCTTCCGCTGCACGCCGCGTCCCTGGGATCCATCGCCCTGTGCATCGGCCTGTGGGTCCGGGCCAAGACCGTCGACCAGGAGGAGCGCGGCAACGCGGAGCGCCGCGCGCTCTTCGTCGGGCTGTGGCCGCCGATGTTCTGGCTGATCGGCGACACCGTCGACCGGGCCCGCAGCCGCAGAGGAGCGGGACGCTGATCACCATCGGCAACAGCGATCTCGCCGCGGAGGTCGCCGACCTCGCTTCACGCAACATCAATTTCGACGAGCGCGAGGCCCCGCCGCACGTCACCAAGGGATGGCACCGCGACCGGGTGACGATCGAGCTCGGCCACGAGGCGCCGGGTGAACCCGAGAAGGGCGGCCTCGCCGAGACCGCGGGCGAGCTGGTCAACAGCTACCAGTTCAGCGATCCGAAGATCCTGCGCGCCGCGTACAAGTCCCCCGGCGACCTCGTCGGGCGCAACATGCTGCTGGAGGGCCGGTTCCTCTTCCTGCGGTTCCTGCTCGGGGTGCGGATCGTCGCCGCGCACGACGAGCTGGTCGACGGCCCGAACGGGCCCGAACGCCTCATCGGCTGGTCGTACGCGACGCTGGACGGGCACCTTGAGCAGGGCAAGCTGCGGTACGAGATCGCCAAGGAGATCAACACCGGGCGCGTGGAGTTCCGGATCATCGCCTACTCGCGCTGGTCACCGATCCGCAACAAGCTCGTGTGGGCCGGCTTCAACGCCTTCGGTCGCCGGACCCAGCTCAGCTGGTACCACCACGCGATGACGCGGCTGGAGCGCCTGCTCAAGGATCCGCCCAAGACACCGGAGCCCGACGCGGACGGCATCGTGCGGGCGCCGTCGGGTGCGGGCCCGGGCCGGTTCGAAGGATTCGTGGTCCGGTTCGCGCACCCCGGCGCCGACACGCGGCGACCGACGTCGTGAAGCGGGTTTGAACCGGTCCCCACAGGCAACCCCGGCGCCATGCGGCCCTTCGACGACATCGTCCGAATCGAGCGCGCGGAGATCCTCGACAAGCCCGCGGCCGCGGTTCGCGGGGTGGTCACCCGCGTCCTCACGAACCGGAAGGTCAAGGACGCCCTGCACGGCGTGTGGCTCGGCCACCCGCTGCACCCCGGGCTCGCCGCGGTGGCCGCCGGGTCCTTCATCTCCGCGACGCTGCTCGACACCGTCGGCAGGCCGGTCGGCGGCGGCCGTGCACCGTCGAGCTTCCTCATCGCCGCCGGCCTGGCGCTGACGCCGCCGACCGCCGCGGCCGGATGGGCCGACTGGTCGGAGAGCCACGAGGACCAGCAGCGGGTCGGCCTCGTCCATGCGACCGCGAACATCGTGGGGGTCGGCCTCTACGCCGCGGCGCTCGTACGCCGGATCCGCGGCACGGGCAGCGGCCGGCTGCTCTCGATCGCCGCCGGGGGCGCCGCAGGCGCGGGCGCGCTGCTCGGCGGCCACATGGGCTACCGGCAGGCGGTCGGGGCGAACCACGCCGAGGACGTCCCGCACATCGGTCCCGCCGACTGGCGGTCGCTCGGGTCGCTGGCCGAGCTTCCCGTCGGCAAGCCCGTCCGTCGGACCGCCGGTGACGTGCCGGTGTTCGTGCTACGCCGGGCCGACGGTGTGGGGCCGGACGGGATCAGCGTGCTCTCCGACACCTGCCCGCACCTGTCCGCACCACTGCACGAGGGCGACGTCGTCGACGTGGACGGCGAGGCGCACATCGTGTGCCCGTGGCACGGCAGCGAGTTCCGGGTGTCCGACGGCTGCGTCGTGCACGGCCCGGCGACCGCACCGGTGCCGCGGTTCGAGTCGCGGGTGATGGGCGACGAGTTGCAGGCGCGGGTCGTGCCGATCCCGGGAGTGCGGGCGAGCTGACGGTCCGGGCCGGGCTCAGGCGGCCGGGCGCTCCACGGCGACACGCAGGCCCAGGCCGTTGTCGGTGAGCCGCTCCCCCGACGACGCGACCAATTCGTCGAACCGCTGCGCCCAGTCCGGGTCCGTGGCCACGAGTGCGGCACGGGAGCGCAGCACCGCGACGTCCAGCACGACCTCCGCACCTGCGCCGTCGAGCACCGAACCCGTTCCGGTGTGCAGCAGGGCGGCGCGCAGGCCGTCGCAACCCAAAGTGGTCTGCACGTGCACCGCCGAGCAGTCGTCGGCGTCGGCCACCACGGCGCCGTCGGCGTCCAGTCGCACGATCACTCTGCTGATCCTGCCCGTGCGGCCGGTGCGTCCGGGAACCGGGGCCGACCTGCAGCGGCTCAGCCCGTGGTCGGGATGTCGAGGCCCATCCCGCGCAGCACCGCGACCACCCGGTCCGCGGGGATCGCGAATGCGATGTCCTCCACCGACACCGACGGGTCGCCCACCAACGCCTCGGTGGTGATCCCGACGACCGTTCCGCTGCGGTCGACCAGCGCGCCGCCCGAACTGCCCGAGCTGATCGCGGCGTCGGTCTGGATCACGTCGGTCAGCGAGGCTGTCGACCGGCCGACGGCCGACACGATGCCGCTGGTGATCGACGGTGCACCGTCGAGGTTCAACGCGTTCCCGATCGCGACGACGTCCTCGCCCGGCCGGACCGCGGCGGGACCGGCCAGGCGCGCCACCGGGAGCCCTTGCGCGCCGTCGATCCGCAGCCACGCCACGTCCGCCTGCTCGTCCGAGGCGATCACCCTGGCGGTGCTGTTGCGTCCGTCCGGACCGATCAGCGTGGCCGTCGACTCGCCGTGCACGAGGTGCTCGTTCGTGACCACGTCGCCGGTCGGCGTCACGACGAGCGCGGTGCCGGCGGCGCCGGTGTCCGGGGCACCGGACTGGATGCGGAGGACGGCGGGCGTCACGGCGTCGACAGCGGCGATCAGCCCGGTGGGAGCGGGCGCCGGCGGCGGGGCGGCGGGCGGCCGGAACGCGAGGGCCGCCCACGCACCGACGGCACCGCCCCCGGCGGTGAGCAGCACGCCGAGGAGCAGTGCACCCACGACGAGCCTGCCGCGGCGCCGCGGCGGGACCGCCGGAGCGGGCGGATCGACCGGCGGAGGCGGTGCCGGGTCGTCCGGGTCGTGAGCTGCGGGAGGAGCCGCATCGTCGTCCGGCGGCGACGGGACCGGCTCGTGGTCCGACGGCGGCGGCTCCTCGTCGTCGGACGGCGACGGCTCCTGGTCGTCGGAGGGCGACGATGACGGCTGCTCGTCGTCCGACGGCGACGAGGGCGGGACGGTTTCCGACGTCGGATCCGGCTGCTCCGGCGGGGCCGGGCTCTCCTTCTCCTGTTCACGCTGCGCAGGTACCGCAGCCTCGTCGTTGATCGGCGGGCCGACCGCCCGCTCGCCCTCCACCGCCGTCATGCAGATCATTCTTCCGGGTGGACCGACAGAACCCGACCGCCCGGGGTACCGCTCGGCAGAGAAGCCAACGAAGTACCCGTTCGGCCGACGACGACACGCCTGCGCAGGGCATCCGGGTAACGGCCCGCCGTCGGAGTGACGACATCAGTCCGGAAGGGTGTGGGCAGGTGGCCTTCCATATCGTCGCCGCGATGCGCAAGGACAATTCTGAGTAACGGCTCGAGCCACGCGGACGACATGTGAGGTGGCCCTAATTGTGGGCCGTGAGGAGGGCAGGGCGTGCGGAACCCGGGGCGGTGCGACGGCGACGACGCCCGTTCGGACTCGACCGACCCGATGCTGGCGCAGACGGGTCCGGGCGATGTGCCGGCGGACGACGCAACCGCTGCCCTTCGCGTGCCCGACGCCCCCCGGCTCCCCTCCGCCGGCGACGACGGCCTCTCCGACCTCGACGACGACCTGCCCGACGACGCGGCGGACTTCGACGACCTGCTGTTCGACCCCCTGCTGAGCGACGAGCCGATCGATCTGGCCGCGGTACGCGCCGACGACGCGCTGATCGACGCCCTCGGCGGTCTGGGCAGCCTGGATTCGGCGAACGACGTCGTCGATCCCGACGACCCGCTCATCGCCATGCTCGCCGCCTGGGCCGCCAGCGCCCGGCCCGAGACCGCCCGGCCCGATACGGCGGCCGAGACGACCGCGACCGGCGACGCCGTCCCCCTCCTCCGTTCCGTGCCGGCGATTCCCGCCGAGGAGCCGGCCGGCGCACCCACGACCGCCGTCGCGCCTGCGGCGCGGATGGACCAGCCCACGGTCCGGCTGTCCGCTCCGGCCCGCCCCGCCGAAGGCAGCCCCACCGACGACAGCCCCACCGACGAGCGCGACGACAGCTCTACAGCCCCGGCTGTTGCAGCCTCCGGTCCGACCGCTCCGGTGATCGGCCTGCTGTCCCGCGCCCGTGCGTTGCGCCGCCGCTCCCGGCCCGGTGGCCGGCCGCTCCCGTCGGATCACCCGCTGCGCCGGGCGGCGGTCGCCGTCGTCGTCGCGGCGCTGGGGATCAGTGGAGCCGCAGCCAGCGGCGGTACCGCCGTGCCGGGCGACCCGGCATGGGCGATCACCAAGGTGTTCTTCGCAGAGCGGGCGCGGTCGATCGAGGCCGCAGCCGTCGTCCACGAAGGCCTGGAGCGCGCCCGGATCGCCCTCAGCCGCCGGCAGCCGGAGATCGCCAAGCAGGAGCTCACCGCCATCGCCGCTGCACTTCCGAGCGTGCGTGAGGAGGAGGGCCACACGCAGCTCGTCGATCAGCAGCGGATGCTCGAGGCCGTCGTGGCGCTGACCCCGCCGCTGCCCGTCGACCCGAACCTCACGTCGACGGCGACTCCGACCCGACCCACCAAGCCCGGCACCTCCGTCCTCGCCGAGGCCGCGCCGTCCGCGACCGACGCCGGCAAGGGCACGCCGCCGGTCGCCGCCGAGCCTGCAGACCCGGCACCGGCCGCGGCGGCCGCCGGCTCCGCCGACGACACGACGACCGACGGCACCACCACCGACTCCGCGACCGGCGGCTCCACGACGGGCAGTTCCACGACTGGCGGCTCCACGACCGGCAGCACCGGCGCGGAGACCGACACCACCGGTACCGAAGCCACGGGCACGACAGGCACCGGTGCGGAGGCCACCGACCCTGCTCCCGACTCCCCGAACGGCGGCCCCGTGGCCGGCGGGACGGACATCGGCGGCCCGGGCGGCGAGGTCCCCAGCGGCGACGTCCCGAAGGGCAACGTCCCGAACGGCCCTCCTCCGGCACTCGCTCTCGACAACCGACCGGCCGACACCCCGCCGGCGAACGAGGCCGCACCCGAAGCCGCCGCACCCCCTGCCCCCGAGGCCGCTGCTCCCGCTGCTCCCGCGGCCCCTGCACCCGAGCCCGCCGCCCCCTTGCCCCCTGCGGCCGCACCCGACGCAGCTGCCCCCGAGGCCACCGCGCCGGAGATCGCCGGGCCGGGGATCGCCGCCGTACCTCCGGCCGCGGCCCCGGAGACTGACGCCCCGGAGACCGCCGCCGCGCCCGAGACCGAGGCCCCGGCGACGGCCGCCGACGCAGGCGAGACCACGTCGACCCCACCTCGAGCAGTCGCAGAGGGTTCCGCACCTGCCGTCCCGAGTGTCAGCGCCGCCGCGTCCGGCGACGCCACGGTTCCGGAGCCGGAGCCGTCCCGGAAGGTCGCGAGGGGCGTCGTGCCCGAGCCCGTCAACGAGGCCCCGTCGGCCGACGACACGAAGAAGCCTGCCGCCAAGAACACCGCCGCCAAGAACACCGCCGAGAAGAACACCGCCGAGAAGAACACCGCCGAGAAGAACACCGCCGACAAGAACGGATCGGGCGAGAAGACGGCGAGCAAGAAGACCACCGGCACCGCCGCGGGCGACGAGAACGACGGCGCCCGGAGCACGGGCGACGACCGCAAGCCCGCTCGCCCCACGGCCGATGACGACCAGAGCGGGTCGGGCGGCTCGAACTCCGGCTCGAACGACCGCTCGGGCGACGACCGCTCCGACGACGACTCGGGCTCCGGCTCCGACGGCGCGTCCGGCAAGTCGGACGAGAAGTCCGGCGAGAAGTCCGGCGACGACAACGGCTCCGGCGACGACGGTGTCGCCGGCGCCCGCTCCTCTGCTGCGGTGTCGGTCGACGGCTAGATCAACCGCGGCCGATGAACGGCATGGTCGTCGCGGTGACCGTCATGAACTGCACGTTCGCGTCGAGCGGTAGCCCGGCCATGAACAGCACCGCCTGCGCGACGTGCCGGACGTCGAACGTCGGTTCCGCCAGCATCCGCCCGTCCGCCTGACGTGCTCCTCTGGCGATCCCGGCCGTCATGTCCGTGGCGGCGTTGCCGATGTCGATCTGCCCGCAGGCGATGTCGTACGGGCGCCCGTCCAGCGACAGCGACTTCGTCAGCCCCGTCATCGCGTGCTTCGTCGCGGTGTAGGCCGCGCTGCCCGGCCGCGGGGTGTGCGCGGAGATCGACCCGTTGTTGATGATCCGTCCGCCGCGGGGCTCCTGAGCCTTCATCGTCGCCACGGCCTCCCGTGCGCACAGGAAGGCCCCGGTCAGGTTCACCGCGACCGTGGACAGCCACCCCTCGACCGGGATCTCGTCCACCTCGCCGACCGGTCCGAACATCCCGGCGTTGTTGACCAGCAGGTCCACCCGCCCCCACTCGCCGCGCACCGCCGTGAACAGCTCCGTCACCGAGGCCGGGTCGGCCACGTCGGTCGGCGCGACCAGCGCCGCGTCCGCCCCGCCTGCGGTCTCCGCCAGCGTCTCGGGACGCCGCCCGGCGAGCGCGACGCTCCATCCGGCGTCGAGCAGAGCACGGGCGACCACCCGCCCGATTCCGGATCCGGCTCCCGTCACCACAGCCACGTCGCGCGTCACGAGACCGCACCGTAACGGGTGGAAGAACCACCCTCCGGCGTGTCGCCCGGTGGTGTGCGATTGATCGAGTAGGAAGGACAGGACATCGACGGTCGGTGCCGGGAGGTGGCGCATGCTCCAGGACACCCGGATCCGTCGGCCCCGGATCCCCCCGTTCCGGCGCCGCGAGCTACCAGGCATCTACCTGGCCGTGCTGGTGTTCGGTCTGGTCGCTCCCCTGCTTCCGCCGCTCGATGCGGGCGACCTGCCCCGGACCCCGATCACCGCCCCGGTCGTGGAACCGGAGGCACCGGCGGCGCCCCCACCCGTCCAGGTACAGCTCGTCGCCCCCGCTCCGGTCGTGGCGCGCGCCGCGATCCTCAACAAGCTCACCGACAGCCACACCGTCGCGCTCACCTTCGACGACGGCCCCGACCCTCGCTGGACGCCCCGGATCCTCGAGATCCTGCAGCGCCACGGCGCGGTCGCGACGTTCTGCATGGTGAGCTCGAACGCCGTGGGCCAGGAGGCGCTGGTCAAGCAGGTCGTCGCCGCCGGGATGCGCCTCTGCGACCACTCCCGCACCCACGACGAGCAGCTCCCGGACCGCGACAAGGATCGGATCGACGACGAGGTGGTCGGCGCCGAGGCCACGCTCAGCACAGCGGCGGGTGGGGCACCCGTCGAGTGGTTCCGGGCACCCGGCGGCAACTGGTCGACGGAGGTCGCCGAGCTCTCGGCGGAGCACGGTATGCAGCCGCTGAGCTGGAACATCGACCCGCGCGACTGGGAGCGACCGGGCGCCGACGCCATCGTGGCGGCGGTGCAGCAGCAGATCCTCCAGCAGGCACCCGACGGCCCGATCGTGCTGCTGCACGACGGCGGCGGCTCGCGCGAGGAGACGGTGGAGGCGCTGGAGAAGCTGATCCCGTGGCTGGCGGAGCAGGGCTACCGGTTCGGCTTCCCCGTCCCCTGATCCCACCGGCCCGCCCGGCGGGGGACGCCTGGCCTCGATCCACTCCGCGCGGCGTTCGTGGTCGAGCACGGGTTACGGGTGCTGCGGGGCCCGGAAGGGCGCGCGCAGTGGGGTCGGGCCCCTCGCTCGCTACTCGCGGGCGAGCAGGGGACCGTCTCCACGGGCTGCATCAGAGAACCTCCACCTCGTCCGGGTCGAGCGCGCCGCAGCCCACACCGCGTTCCAGGTACGCCACCAGGGCCCGCTCCGTCGCCGGCTCGTCCATCACGCCGGTGTCGGCCTTCGCCCGGTAGGCCCGCAGCCGCGCGACGGCCGACGGGGCGCCCTCGCGGAAGAACGCGTAGGTCACCAGGAACCGGGCGGGCAGCTGGGCGGGATGCATGTCCCAGCCCTGGTAGAGCCCGCCCCGCAGGGCCCGCCACACCAGTCGTGCTTGCACGCGCCATGCGCGGAGCACGGCGTCGTGGTCGCCGACGGGCAGGAAGTTCGAGGAGCCGTCCGACACCCGCACCCCGGTGTTGGCCGTCGCCACCTGCATGACGGCCTTGGCGTACTCGGCGACGGGATGATCGCTGCGCTGCTCGGCGGGCGCGACCCCGAGGGCCGCGGAGTAGTCGTAGGTGCCGTAGACCAACGCCAGGCAGCGCTGCTCCGCGGCGTCGAGCATGCGCGCGACGGTCGCCGCACCGTCGGCGCCCAGCACCGCGGGCGGCGTCTCGATCTGCAACTCGAAGCGCAGAGCGCCCGGTGCGATGCCGTGCGCACCCTCCAGCCCGGCGCAGAGCGCGACCAGCGCCGAGACCTGGTCGACGGTGCTCACCTTGGGGCAGGTGACGGTCAACGCGGCCGGATCACCCCCTGCCGCGAGGTACGCCTCCAGGAACAGGTCCAGGGTGCGGACGGCCCGGGCCCGGGTGTCGGCCTCGAGGCTCTTGTGGCGCAGCCCGGCGAACGCCGGGGCGGTCCCGGCGGCGTGGGCGGCGCCGAGCGCGGCGCCGGCGGCCGTGGCGGCCGCGTCCTCCTCGTCGTCGCCGCGACGGCCGTAGCCGTCTTCGAAGTCGACGCGCAGGTCTTCCACGGGCTCGCGGGTCAGCTTCGCGACCACCCGCTCCCGCACCGGGCCGAGGAGCTCCGGGGAGATCCCGAACACCGCCGCAAGCTCGGCGTCGTCGCCGCCGTGCGTGGCCAACGCCGCGGCGCCCGCCTCGCCCCAGGCCACGGCGGCGCCGGCGTCGAAGCGGTCGGCGGGGACGTAGACGGTGTGCACCGGATGCCGGCCACCGGCGGGGCCGGGATAGCGGGCGGCGAGCGCGGCGTCGGTGGCGGCGAGGCGTGAGTCGAGCTCGCGCAGCAGTGCCTCGCGACGGGTGTCCCCCATGCAGACCCTTCCCTTCGTCTCTCCGCGCACCGTAGGCGCACCCGCGCGGTCGGGCGTTAAGTCCCGGTTTCGAAAGGAGCGGTACGCCCTCAGCGCCGGGTAGCCGGATTTAGGTTCGTCGAGATCGCACTCAACGGGGAGTGATGCCACCCGAGGAGGAACGCGCATGGCCATCGTCCTGGGCCCCAATCAATATGGCAAAGCCGAGGTCCGCCTGGTGCACATCGACCGGTCGACCCCGGTGCACAAGATCAAGGATGTGAACGTCACCAGCCAGTTGATCGGCGACTTCACCGCCGACACCCACGCCACCGGCGACAACAGCGCCGTCATCGCGACCGACACGCAGAAGAACACGGTGTACGCGCTGGCCCGCCTCGGTGGCGTCGGTGCGATCGAGGACTTCGCCCTGCGCATGGCGCGCAACTTCGTCGACAAGTACGCGTGGGTGACCGGCGCGCGCCAGGAGGTGGAGGAGTACTTCTGGGACCGCATCGTCACCTCCGAGGGCGCCGAGCACGACCACTCGTTCGTCAAGGGCAGCCCCGAGGTGCGCACCACCGTCGTCAGCAAGGATGGCGACAAGGAGACGGTCATCTCCGGGCTGCAGAACATCACGGTCCTCAAGAGCACCGGCAGCGAGTTCCACGGCTTCCCCGAGGTGGAGTACACCTCGCTGGTCGAGACCACGGACCGGATCATGGCCACGGTCGTCACCGCGCGGTGGCGCTATCTCGGTACGGACGTCGACTGGGACAAGACCTACGCCGGCGTCCGCTCGATCATGCTCGACACGTTCGCGGCCGTGCACAGCCTGTCGTTGCAGCAGACGCTCTACGCGATGGGCGAGGCGGTGCTGGAGGCGCACCCGGAGATCGCCGAGATGCGCCTGTCGATGCCGAACAAGCACCACTTCCTCGTCGACATGTCGAAGTGGGGCCTCGACAACCCCAACGAGGTCTGGTTCGCCGCCGACCGCCCGTACGGCCTCATCGAGGCCTCGATCATCCGCGACGACCTCCCGCCCGTCCCCGAGGCGTGGCTCGGCGTGAAGGGGTTCATCTGATGTCGACCACCGACCGCACCCACAAGGATCCGGACGAGTCGACCCCTGACGACCCGGCCGACCTCGAGGCCGGCTCCGCCGCCGTCCGTCCCGAGGACGAGCGCGTCCCCCTCGGCAAGGCGCTCATCTACGGCCTTCAGCACATCCTCGCGATGTACGCGGGCGTCGTGTCGCCGCCGATCATCATCGCCAGTGCCGCCGGGCTCGACCCGCGCGCAACGGCACTGCTGGTCACGGCCGCACTGTTCGTCTCCGGCCTGGGCACGCTGCTGCAGTCGCTGGGCGTGCCGTACGTCGGCTCGCAACTGCCGCTCGTGCAGGGCGTCTCGTTCGCCGCCGTCGGGACCATGACGGCGGTGGCCACCAACGCCTCGCTCGGCGACTCCAACGCGCGCCTCGCCACCATCTTCGGCGCGGTGATCGTCGCCGGGATCTTCGGCTTCCTCATCGCCCCGCTCTTCGCGAGCGTCGTGCGCTTCTTCCCACCGGTGGTGACGGGCTGCATCATCACGATCATCGGCATCTCGCTGTTCCCGGTGGCGCTGCGCTGGATCCGGGGCAACCCGACGGTCACCACGACCGCCGTCGACGGCACCCGCCAGACGATCGAGAACCCGAACTTCGGCTCCGCGACGAGCCTGCTGCTCGCCTTCCTCACACTCGTCATCACCCTCGCCATCGCCCGCTTCGCGCCCGGCTTCTGGTCGCGGATGGCGGTGCTGCTCGGCCTGGTGATCGGCACGCTCATCGCGACGGTCATGGGCCGGGTCAACTGGGGCGCCGTCGGGCGGGGATCGGTCTTCGAGTTCCCGCAGCCGTTCTTCTTCGGCGCCCCGCAGTTCGCCATCGGCGTGATCATCTCCATGTGCATCGTGATGCTGGTGATCATGGCGGAGACCACCGCGGACCTGCTCGCCGTCGGCGAGATCCTCGACACCGACGTCGACAAGAAGCGGATCGCCGCCGGTCTGCGCGCCGACACCGCCGCCACCGCGATCTCCCCGGTCTTCAACGGGTTCCCGATCAGCGCCTTCGCGCAGAACGTCGGAATGGTGGCGCTGACCGGGATCAAGAGCCGGTTCGTCGTCGCCGCAGGCGGTGGCATCCTCGTGCTGCTCGGCCTGCTGCCGGTGCTGGGCCGGGTCATGAACGCGATCCCGCTGCCCGTCCTCGGCGGCGCCGGCATCGTGCTGTTCGGGTCGGTCGCCGCTGCCGGCATCCGCACGCTGAGCCGGGTCGACTTCACCAACTCGAACGTGCTCATCGTGGCCGCGTCGATCGGCGTCGGGATCATCCCGATCACCGTCCCTGAGATCTACAACCACATCCCGGAGTGGCTGGCGACGATCTTCGAGTCGGGCATCAGCGCGACGGCGATCTTCGCGGTGCTCCTGAACCTCGCGTTCAACCACTTCTCGAAGGTCGACGAGCCGGTGCCCGCCACTGAGCACTGAGCCGGCGGCCCCGAACGGCCGAACGCGGCGTCGGGTAAGTCAGACCTAGCCGACGCCGCGTTCGCTCGGATGCCGCGCCTCGGAACGCTGTCCTGCCCGGCTCGGTGAACCCCGCTTCCCGTGGGGCACCCGCACCGGGAGGCGCACTCCGGTGCCGACGGTGAGCAGATCCTCCACGCGAGCCCCCCGTCGGTCGGTCGCCGGCCAGTCCGGGTCGTCGCCCACGGTGGTCCGCACCAGGTCCCGCTCCGGCCGGAGCATCGTGCGCACCACCAGCACGCACAGCGCGACCACGACCGCGTCGCGCGCGAGCACCGTGACCAGGAACCAGTCGGTGGGGAGGCCCTTGTTGTCGACACCGAGGTAGCTCAGCATCGTCGCCGGCCAGACCAGGGCGTCGACTGTCATCCAGCCCAGCAGCAGCCGTCGGTGCGGCACGGCGAGCACGGCCAACGGCACCAGCCACAGCGAGTACTGCGGGCTCCACACCTTGTTGACCACCAGGAACGCGGCGACCACGAGGAAGCACAGCGGGGCGAGCCGCGGCGGGCGGGGGCACTTGAGCGCGAGCACGGTGATGCCGACCAGACAGGCCGCGAAGGCAGCCGCGCTCACCGCGTTGAGCACGACAGGTGCCTGGTTCGGCGCCAGCTCCCCGTCGAAGCCCGGCCAGCCGCTGAAGTGCGCCACGATGTTGTACAGCGACTCGGGATTCGGACCCCGGTCCTGGTTCAGCCGGAAGAACTCCCACCATCCGGTCGGCCACGGCAGCGCGATCGGCAGGTTGACGGCGGTCCACGCGACGGCGGCACCCGCGATGGTCCGGACCGCTGTCCCCACCGACCGGCGCCGTATCGCCACCAGGAGCACGGGCAGCAGCAGGAACAGCGGATAGAGCTTCAGCGCTCCACCGACGCCGAGCAGGATGCCCGCGAGCCACGGCCGGCCGCGGGCGAGCGCGAGCAGACCGACCGTCGCTGCGGCGACGGCGAGGGTGTCGTAGTTGGTGTAGGCGTGCACCGCGACCAGCGGCGACAGCGCCACCAGCGCCGCGTCCCAGGGCCGCGACGGCCGCAGCCGCACGACGGCCCAGACGACGATCAGCCAGGCGAGCGCCAGCCAGACGGCGATGTGGTCGACGTAGACGACGACCGGCAGAGCCGTCGGGAGCGGGAGGACCGCCGCGGCGTCGAGCCATTGTTCCGTGAGGCGGGCGTTCGCCCACTGGAACAGGCCCGTGAGCACCGGGTACTCCATGTACCGCACCTGCTCGCGGGGGGTGCCGGCGTCCTGCACCCAGCTGTCGCGGTAGGGCAGGGCCCCGTCGTCCAGGTTGTGGATCCCGTAGAGCGGGACGCTGTCGGTGTAGCACATGGCCACGTACTGGCGGCTGTTGCGCCAGTCGAGCTGCGGGCCGTTGTCGCCGTCGTACTGCTGCAGACACGGGGCCTTGCCGAGCCAGCTGATCGCGAGCGTGGCGACCGCGAACAGCAGCACCACCCGCAGCGGCGTCCAGAAGCGCGACCGGCCGACGAGCGCGTGCCGGCCCATCGGGCCGCCGACGATCCGGCTCACCGACGCCACCAGCGGGTCCGACCACGTCGGGATGTCGCGCGGCAAGGGCTCGGTCACGACACACCTCCCGGCCCCGGCACCACCCACCTATTCGACCGAACGGGCGCAGGCGTTAGCCGATCGGCACATCCTGCAGCCGGGCGGCGACGGTCCGGTGCCGGGCCAGCACGTCGTCCAGGCCCGTCAGCGTCAACGCGCCGCCCTCGACGAGCACCCGCCCGGCCACCACCGTCTCGCGCGCCCGCCCGGGACCGCAGCGCAGCCAGGCCTCCACCGGGTCGGTCACCGCGCCCGCGTGGGCGATCGGGTCGGCCGTCCAGACCACGAGGTCGCCGCAGGCGCCGACCGTGAGCTCGCCGATCTCCCCCGGCCGCCCCAGGCAGGCGGCGCCCCCGCGGGTCGCGAGGTCCAGTGCGTCGCGCGCCGTCGCCGCCGCCGGGCCCCCGCGCATCTTGCCGAGCAACAGCGCGGTGCGGGCCTCGAGCCACAGCGAGGCGATGTCGTTGGACGACGAGCCGTCGCAGCCGAGCCCGACGGGCGCCCCCGCCGCACGCAGGTCGCCGACCGCGCAGATCCGGCGGTTGCCCAGGATCATGTTCGAACTCGGGCAGTGCGCGACGCCGACGCCCGCCGCCCCGAGGCGGGTGATCTCGGGCGCGTCGGGATAGATGCAGTGCGCGACCCAGGCCCGTGGGCTCAGCCAGCCCACCTCCTCGAACTGGTCGACCGGGCGGCGGCCGAAGCGCTCGAGGCAGTACTCGTCCTCGTCGGGGTCCTCGGCGAGGTGCGTGTGCAGCCGGACGTCGAGCCGCTCGGCCAGCTCCGCGGTCGCCGTCATCAGGGCGGGCGAGACGCTGAACGGCGAGCACGGCGCGAGCGCCACCCGCAGCATCGAGGCGGGCGACGGGTCGTGGAACGCCGCGACGAGCCGCTCGGAGTCGGCGAGCACCGCGTCGTCGTCCTGCACCACGGAGTCGGGCGGCAGGCCGCCGTCCTTCTCCGACACCGTCATCGACCCGCGGGTCGGGTGGAACCGCAGCCCCACCTCCCGGGCCGCGGCGATCTCGGCCGACCACAGGTCGCCACCGGCGCGCGGGGCGATGTAGAGATGGTCGGCGGTCGAGGTGCAGCCGCCCAGGGCCAGCTCGGCCAGCCCGACCCAGGCCGCGAGGTACGACGCCTCCTCGTCGATCCCGGCCCACACCGGGTAGAGGCGGGTCAGCCACTCGAACAGCGTCCCGTTCACCGCGGGCGCGAACGCGCGGGTGAGGTTCTGGTAGAGGTGATGGTGGGTGTTGACCAGGCCCGGGGTGACCAGACAGCCGGAGGCGTCGATCGTCCGCGCGGCGACCGGTGGCACCTCGCCCGCCGCCCCGACGCCACTGATCGCGCCGTCGGTGATCGCGACCCAGCCGCCGGCGAGCTCCCGGCCCGCCGCGTCGCAGGTAGCGACGAGGGCCGCGTTCCGGACCAGCAGGTCGGTCATCTCAGCTGCCCCGGTACGTCGAGTACGCGAACGGGCTGAGCAGCAGCGGCACGTGGTAGTGCTGGTCGGCCCGGTCGATCACGAAGGTGATCGTGACCGCCGGGTAGAAGCTCTCCACCCCCACGCGGGTGAAGTACGCGCCGGTGTCGAACAGCAACCGGTGCATCCCGATGCCCGGCAGGTCGTCGGGCAGCCAGTCCTTCAACCGGCCGTCGTCGTCGGTGAGCCCGGTGGCCACCTCGGTCCACCCGCCGTCCCGGAAGCTCTCCAGCAGGATGCCGACACCGACGGCCGGTCGCCCGGTCGTCGCGTCGAGCACGTGCGTCGACAGACTCATGCCTCTCCCTCATGCCACAGCCGGCGCAGCCGCAGGCTGGTGATCTCGGCGAGCTGCTGCCGCACGACGTCCCGCTCCACCGTCGGGTCGTTGCCCAGCCGCTCGTTCAGCAACGCCAGCATCTCCTGCCCGGACCGGCCCGCGGCCCGCACCAGGTAGACGTGGTCGAACCGCTCCTCGTAGGCGCGGTTGCCCTCGGCGAGCGCCTGCGCCAGCTCCGGATCGGCCGCGACCCCCGCCTGCTCACGCCGTGACGAGGCCGCCTCTTCGCCCTTTCCGGTGGGCGCCTGCCCGATCCGGGGGTGCCCCGCGAGTGCGGCGGCCACCTCGTCCCACGGCAGCGTCAGGATGATCCGCTCCGACGCGGCGCACAGGGCGTCGAGACCCGCGACCGGCCGCTCCTCCGCCAGCGTCGCGGCCCAGACCGTCGACGCGCAGCAGCTGCGGATCTGCCGGGCGGCGTCGCGCACCGGCAGCAGGTTCCACGACCGCAACCCGACGGCCGACCGGCCGACCGCACTGGGCAGCGCACGCGACGCGAGGTCGATCAGATGTGCGTCGTCAGCCCCGGCCGTCATGGGCGGGAGCATAGGCGAGCGATCCGGTCGCGAACTGCTCGTGCGCCGAGGTGCGAGGCCGCGGATAGTCCGCTGCGGGCGTGCACTCAGTCGTCGTCGTACGACCCGCGGTCGCCGACCACGTGCATCGCGGCCTCCTCCGCCGAGGCGGCCGCGCCGTCGACGCCGATGTCCTGCGCCCACAGCTCGTCGTCGGTGTCCGCGCTCTCACCGCGCTCCGCCGCGACGAGACGACCGGACCGCAGGGTGCCGACCTCGTCGTCCCACGGCTCGCCGTCGGTGTCGGAGGTGTCGCCGATCCCGTCGCCGTCGTCGAGCGCCACGTCGGGCAGTTCACGGGCGAGGTAGCGGTCGACGCTGTCGCCCTCCGCCTGCTCGCGGGCGGTGACACCCCATCCGTCGCCCACCCACGGCCGCTCGGGCGGGGAGATGCCCTCGTCGAGCGGATCGGCCACGTTCCGGCCGTCGAGCGTGTCCGACGCGTCGAGCTGCCCGGACTCCTGGTCCCACTCGTCGGGGTCGTCCATGTCGCCCTCCTCCGGTCGCCGGGAGCTCGTGTCCGCCCCGGGGTGCCAGCTTGCCAGAGGCGGCCGCGAGCCGTGATCGGGCAGTCGCCTCCGTACACAGACGCAAGAATCGGGTGCACGAGCGCAGGACTCGCGGGACGACGGGCGCGAGTCCTGCGCTGCGGCACCTGACTTCTGCGTTGCGGTACACCCTCGCCGTGGCGGCGGGCGTCCGGCAGAGTGGCCGGCGAGGATCGCGGCGCCGACCGGAGGTGTGAGGTGCAGCCGAGCGCCCCCGACCGGTCCGCGGTCCGCCAGCTCGGCTACATCGCGGCCGTGCAGGTGCTCGTCATGGCGACGTGGTTCTCGGCGTCCGCCGTCGTGCCGGCGCTGCGCGCGGACTGGGGGCTCGGTACCGCCGGGGCGACCCTGCTGACGGTCTCGGTGCAGCTGGGTTTCGTGACCGGAGCCCTGTCCGCGGCCGTGCTCAACCTGGCCGACCGCCTTCCCGCGCACCGACTGGTGGCGGTGTGCGCGCTCGCCGCGGCGGTGGCGACCGCCGCCGTCGGGACACTCGCGCACGGACTCGCCGTCGCGGTGCCGCTGCGTTTCCTCACCGGCGTCGCGCTCGCCGGCGTCTACCCCACCGGTCTGAAGCTGATGACGTCGTGGTTCGACCGTGGGCGCGGCCTCGCCCTCGGCGTGCTGGTGGGTGCGTTGACCCTCGGCAGCGCGCTCCCCCAGCTGATC
Source organism: Pseudonocardia charpentierae (assembly GCF_031845345.1). Lineage (NCBI taxonomy): Bacteria > Bacillati > Actinomycetota > Actinomycetes > Pseudonocardiales > Pseudonocardiaceae > Pseudonocardia > Pseudonocardia charpentierae. Next base: position 233,754 of record NZ_JAVREJ010000008.1, read on the forward strand.
AGCTCCTTCACCGCGCTGCCGTGGCGCGCGGTGCTCCTCGTCGCCGCGGCCGCCGCGCTGATCGGCGCGGCGATCGCCGGACGGCTGGTGCGGCCCGGACCGCTGGGCGCGCCTGCGCCGCCGTTCCAGCCGCGCTACATCCTCGCGCTGTTCCGCGAACGTGGCCCGCGCCTGGCGAACCTCGGCTACTTCGGACACATGTGGGAGCTGTACGCGATGTGGACCTGGTTGCCCGCGTACCTCGCGGCGAGCATGGCGACCAGGGGAACCCCGCTGCCGGTCGGCGTGGCCGCGTTCGTCGCGATCGGGATCGCCGGTGTCGCGGGCTGCCTGCTCGGCGGTTGGCTGGGCGACCGGGTCGGGCGGGCCCGGCTGGCGGCCCTGGCGATGGCGGTGAGCGGCACGTGCTGCCTCGCGGCCGCCTTCGCGTTCGGGGGGCCGCCGATCCTCGTCCTGCCGCTGGTGTTCGTGTGGGGCGCAGCAGTGATCGCCGACTCGGGCCTCTTCTCGGCGTGCACCTCCCAGGTCGTCGACCCCCGCTACACGGGCACGGCGCTGACCACCCAGACGGCGATCGGCTTCCTGCTCACGATCGTCACGATCCAGGCGACGCCGCTGATCGCGGAACACGCGGGGTGGCCGGTGGCGGTGGCACTGCTCGCACTCGGGCCCGCGGCGGGGGCGGTGGCGATGCTGCGGCTGGACCGGCACATGGCGGCGGTACGAGCCTGGATCAGCCCTGCGCGCCGCGCTCCAGCAGGTCGTCGAGCTCGGTGAGCGCCGCGAGGTCCGCCGGTGCCGGTGGCAGGCACGTGCGCGCCAGGTCGTCGAGGACCCTCTCGAGGCGGTGCAGGCGCTCGGGTGCGACGCCGGCGAGCAGCACGTCGATCTCCGCCGGCGTCGCCGACGGGTGCTCGTCGCGGAGCCAGGCGGCGAGGCGGGGCAGCTCAGCGGATACGTCCATGTCCAGACCCAAGGCCGGCCCGCGAACGGGTGTTCCCCGGCGATGCGACACCGGTCGGCGCACGAGGGTGGCCGGGGCACGGCACCGGGGGCAGAGTCGGTGCCATGACTGCACCCGTACCTCCGCGGGCCGGCGTCCGACGCAGCCGCTCCGGTGCCGTGCTCGGTGGTGTCTGCGCCGGGATAGCCCGATCGGCAGGTCTCGACCCGTTGCTGCTGCGGATCGCACTGGTCGCCGTGACCGTGCTGACCGGCGGTGCGGGGCTGGTGGCCTACCTCGCCGCATGGGTGCTCATCCCGCGTGAGGCCGAGGCGCCCGGGGCTCCGGTCGACGACGGGGCACCGGCGGTCGGCGCCCGGACCGCGTGGTCGGCCGCGGGCAAGGACCTGCGCTCGCTGGCCGACGAGTTCCGCAAGCCGCAGTCCGGCTCTGCCCCTCATCCGACGGGGGCTGCCCACCCGACCACGGCCGCCCACCCGACCGCTGGTGCGGCGACCACCGACGACGAGCCGGCCGTCCCGACCGCCGACGCGCCGACGACGATCACCCCCGGCCCATCGGGTGCTCAGCCGTCCGGCGCCACCGCCGATCGCGACACGGCCGCAGGGGACACCGAGGCGCCCGTCGGTGCCGTGCCGCCCCAGCGCTCGCCGCTCGAGACCGCCGACGACGCCGCCACCGCGCTCGGCGACCGCCTGCGCGCCCCCGAGGTCCAGGCAGGGGCCCGGCGGGCGGCTGCCAGCGTGTCCCAGGCCCTCGCCGCGAGCGTCGACGAGGTCGGCAGGCGGGTCCGGCGCGACCGCACCTGACGCGGGCCGCGTCAGGTGC